>JALVWL010000209.1 GCA_027034965.1 Candidatus Omnitrophota bacterium | reverse complement strand
TTTTCTCCAAATTATGTGCTCATTAATAAAGAATGAAAGGGATATCTCTATCAATATACGCAGCGATTGGTGCAGTATTTCAGGTACTGGTGCTCTCTTCTGTGGGATACATACTGGCAAAAAAACAGGTGATAGACAGGCATAGCCTGCGAGTAATAAGCAGACTGCTCACTGATGTCTTTCTGCCGGCATTCATAATATATCATACCGTAAACGGCCTATCAGAGAGCATCCTGAAGCACTGGCAGCTTTTCCCTATCCTGGGACTAATTATTCTGATAGCATCTATGCTAATCGCCTGGCTGACCACGGTCATCTTTGGGATACGGGCCAAAAGGCTATTCCTTGCAACGATAGGTTTTCAGAACTGCGGATATATGCCGCTCATAATGGCAGGGATACTATTCCCTCCCCAGCAGGCAAGGATTATCTATACCTGGATCTTTCTGTTCCTGATAGGATTCAACCTGCTTGTCTGGACGCTTGGGGTATTTTTAGTCAGCGGCACTATGCCGGGCAGAGAAACCATAAAAAAGATATTTAATCTGCCCTTTATTTCCACGGTCATTGCCATAGCAATCGGTCTGAATCATCTACAAGGGTACATACCAGAGCCGGCTATGTCCATATTAGAGATCCTCTCCCGACCGGTCCTGCCCTTATCTATGCTGGTAATGGGGGGCATACTCGGGCTGAATTGTATGACCTGCAACCTCGACCGCAAGACCCTTCTGCTATCAGTGATAGTAAAACTCCTGGTATTGCCCCTGATAGGTCTGTTGGTGCTCAATACACTTTTTGCTAATCTAGACCACCTATTGCGCTGGTTTATCCTGGTAGAATTATCCGTACCAAGCGCTGTCTCCCTGGCCGTGATATCTGAATCCTACGGCGGCGATACTCCATTTATCAGCCAGGTATTATTCTATACCCACATCCTGAGCATAATAACCCTGCCAATATTTCTCTCTATGTAAATACCATCTATACAAAATAAGGGCATATCTTATCAATGTAGTGAAAAAGAGGGGAAAAAGGAAAATATGAAAGCTCTCCTCGCATTAACCCGGATTATGCATTAGAATCCTTTATTTTCCATCGCTTGGTTAATCAACCATCTCTTTTCTTATCTAAATATAACTCAAATCTCAAAAGTCAAAAGTCAAATCTACAGCTTAAAACTTAAATCTTAAACGGATTACAGCATCGCCTCATTGATTTTGGCCAATAGAAAATCAAAACCGTGTTTCGCATAATAATCGCGCACATCTTTCTCTAAAAGAGAACCCAACGAAACCTTATAATCCCTCTTCTTGAAAGACCTTGCAATTTTATCCAGTTTATGCAACACATCTTTATCATCGGGAAGAGACAAACCTTGTCGCAACAAAAATTCTATATCAAAAAAATCCCTTATCTCCTTTCTATCCACCGCAGCGGCAATCTTATTCTCCATAGTCTGCCTTAATGTATGTGCCCTAATCACAACCTGCCTTGTGGCATAAGGGGAATATGCTATCCTCTGTTCAACATCCCACGCCCTAATTTCTTTCCTTATCTCTATCTTCAATCTACTGGGATAATTAGG
>JALVWL010000208.1 GCA_027034965.1 Candidatus Omnitrophota bacterium | reverse complement strand
GTATAATTTTAATTATATTCAAATATTCAAATGAAAAAAACAATCCACAGACCGCTACTTAAGACTTATGTACTGTTTCTGAACTCAATCTTATTTTTAAATTTCTGAGTATTTTATAAGGCAGCACCCTCTGAATAATATTTATTATCCAGTTAGGTAACCAGCCTTTCGGGTCTGCATGAAAAACCAGTTCAACTTCCGTTGTGTTTTTGTCCACAGCCGTCAGCGTATAAATACTTTCATATAAATCTGCTCGAATTCTTTCCCTGTTTTCAGGCATTAACTCAGAATCGACAGACTTCATTTTATATACTAGCTGCTTATCCGATTCGGTGATTAATTCTATCTGGTATACAAAGTCACGATCTGAAGCAGGCCAGGGCGCAGAAAAATGACTAAACTCTATACGCCTGTTATTTTTATATTCGCTTAATGCCTTTGATATTTTTAAAAAGGGTATCCATTCGTGCCGACGGCCTATATCATCCAGCGTTTTTTTAACCTGATTTATAGGTGCTTTAATTATGGTTCTGGTTTTAGCTTTTACAATATCAGAATAATCTGTTTCGAAAACATACACCTGAATGTTATTTTCATCCTTTATTAACTCCCAGTCAATCGGCTGATCAGCACAATGTGCTGTTAATATAAACATAAATGGAAGAGCACTGAAAATAGTTAATGCTTTCTTTAGCATTCTTATTTAATCATAGCAGTAGCTTTAAACTGTGCGTACATATTCCGACCTTTCTCTACCTTTAGCTGATGAGCTGAACGATGACTTATCATACATACAATTATCTGTTTCCCCATTTTAGCTGTAACACGCAATTTACCATTATTATCTGTGTGAACTTCATCTATGCAAACCGGTATGCAGTTTAATATACTGCTATTTTCTGGTGGGCTTAAACACAGACTAACATCTCTGGCATGTATGAGCACACGCACCATCTGCTTTAACTGCATATTTTCTGCCGTTATTAATATTTTCTCTTCACAATCTATTTCTACCAGTTTATCTTCAGAAATAATGTCGCTAACAATCCCCTGTAAAATAAAACTGGCGCCTTCCTGCTGAGTTAATAATGGTTGAGTAATACATAAATCAGCTATATCGCCCTGATCAATAACTCTGCCTTTATCCATAATCACAATATAATCAGCCAGACGTAATACTTCTTTTATATCATGGCTTACATATATCAACGGAATCTCTAACTCTTTATGTATATTTTCAATATAGGGCAATAGCTCCTGCCTTGACTGATAATCCAGAGCAGCAAGTGGCTCATCCAGTATTAACAGTTGAGGATCAGACAATAATGCACGTACTAGAGCAACCCGTTGCTTCTGACCACCTGACAACTGCTCAGGGTAATGATTAAGCAGATCGTCTAGCTTAAACTTTTTCACTAGCTCATCAGGCTGTAGCTGACTATTTTTTCGTTCATAACCAAATAAAATATTCTGCTGTGTATTCATATGCGGAAATAAACGGTAATCCTGAAACACATAGGCAACATTTCTTAACCAGGGTTTTACGAAAACATTATTTTTTGAATCATCCAGCACCTTATCATTAATTTTTAAAAATGATTCACTACGAGTGCTA
>JALVWL010000207.1 GCA_027034965.1 Candidatus Omnitrophota bacterium | reverse complement strand
AGAGAATCCGAAACTCCATTTTGTAAAGAGGCTGATAGCCAAAGGCGGTGATGTGGTTGAGATTTCCAATGGTACGGTATTCGTCAACGATGTACCCCTATTAGATGGTCCTTTCAGGAATCGTACTTACTATAATGCAGGAGACTTTGGAGGGGAAAATCAGAAGATAAAGGTGCCTGAAGGCTATTACTATGTCCTCGGGGATAATAGCTCATCTTCTCGAGATAGCAGGTTTTGGGGATTTGTGCCGGAGAAGAACCTCGTTGGCAAGGTAGTGTTGCGGATATGGCCGCTTAATAGATTTGGCAGGGTTAATTAACAGGGAGGTTATCGATGGAGGCTTATTGCGTGAAGTGCAAGGCGAAGAAGGAGATGGCAGAGGCTAAAGAAGTTGAGATGAAGAATGGCAGAAAGGCTATGAAGGGCAAGTGCCCTGACTGCGGCACGTCTATGTTTAGGATAATGGGTAAAAAATAAGACAACATCGTGACATTAGGGATTATTCATATTTTTTGTACTCAAAATAAATAATCTAAATTCAAGGGAGGCGGCCCAGTATGACTCTTGGGGCAAGGGTCGGCATAATAGGCGTGGGAGTAATAGGTGGTTCTATAGCCAGACGGCTTAGGTTTTCTGGTTTTGCCTCTTATGTTTTGGGGATAGGGCGTAATGAGGGGAGATTAAGGGCGGCCAGGGATAAGGGAATTATTGATGCCTTTTCCTTGGATTATACGTCTCTGGCCGAGGTGGATATGGTCATCCTTTCCACCCCCCTGGACCACATTATTGCCAACCTTCCAGTTGTCCTTGAATCAGCAAGGCCTGGTACAGTTGTGTTAGATGTTGGTAGTGTAAAGCAGCCTGTGGTGGACAGATATGAACAGATAAGGCTGAAATATCCGGATAGGTTTTTTGTTCCATCCCATCCAGTGGCTGGTTCGCATCTTTCCGGATTTGAGAATTCCAGAAAGGATATGTTTTTGGGTAGGGTAGCGGTAGTTTGCCCGCTGGATAATCCTGAGGATGTCATCTCCCAGGTGAAGCTGATGTATAATTTCCTCGGTATGGATGTGATCCTGATGCCGGCAGAAGAACACGATGATATCCTTGCCTATACGTCTCACCTGCCGCATCTTATCTCCTTTGCATTCAGGGATGTTGTGCCTGAAGGCTATATCAAGGTTTCAGGAGGGGCATTTCGAGATATATCCAGGATATCGAATGCAGATATAAGGCTTTGGAATGGGATATTTAGGCATAATAAGGAGAAATTGTCTGCCTCGGGCAGGGCGTTTCAGGGGAGTTTTCAGGAAAAGCTGGCGGCCATTGAAAATGAAGGAGATATAGGGATATCATATCTTCCCCATCAGGAGATAGACGGTGTCTATAGCGTTGCCATAGATGGACCGGCCGGGGCCGGTAAGTCTACGATAGCCAAGTTGCTTGCGATGCGATTGAATTTCCGTCTTATAGATACCGGGGCTATGTATAGAGCTGCTACCCTTGCCTGTATGCGTAAAGACATAGCCCTTGACGATGTAGAGGCTGTGTTGGAGTGCATCAGGTCCTCATCTATAGAGTTGACCGAACAGGTACCTCCACGTGTTGTATTAAAT
>JALVWL010000206.1 GCA_027034965.1 Candidatus Omnitrophota bacterium | reverse complement strand
CTATTACAATATGGATTTATCTTCTAAGATATATTCGCACCAGTATGTTGGCCAGGGTAGTGTAAAGGGGTGGTTGGATTGGGATAACAAAAATGCCGATATCGACCTAGATGTTCACTCTCTTGACTTGACTCTGCTGGAGTATTTCTTTAACTTGCCAGATATGGAAGGACTGATAGATATAGGGATAAAGGCACGCGCGAAGGCAAATAAACTGGTTATGGAGAACACTATAGCCTTGCATAAGTTTTCTTATAATAGCTTGGCGACCAAGGTTCCTGTTATCTCTTCGCTTATGCCAGTGGTCAACTCCTTAAAGGAACCGGACCTGAAATTTAATTTTCGAGTAACTACAAAGCTGGATTCGCCTAAATTTAATTTTAAGAAATATATTTTGTCTGCCTTAATGGATCAGAAAAAGGTCGTCTCTGATAGCTCTGATAGCGATGATGAAAGACAAGACAAAGGCGAAATTTATGATATAATAAACGACTTCGTTGGTGTTGTGGGATCAGTGATAGATAGCGTGGTTGGCGAAAAAAAGTAAGTCCTATGGTGGGTGTAGCTCAGCCCGGTTAGAGCACTTGATTGTGGCTCAAGAGGTCGGGGGTTCAAGTCCCCTCACCCACCCCATTTATTCTAAAAAGTATAAAGGTGGAAGGACGAAGGTTCTTTATTTATGGAGAGATTTTCCCTTATTAGCTATTCTTTATAAGCTCTAATGCGTAATTTATCTTTAATTAGGCCCAATATAGTCGGTTTTTATTTTTTACTGCATAAAAATTTTCTTGCTATTATTGTGCTTTTAAGTATAATAACAAAAATCTTATGGATATAATTCGTCCCCATCGTCTAGCCAGGTCTAGGACACGGGCCTTTCGAGCCCTTGACCGGGGTTCAAATCCCCGTGGGGACGCCATAATTGTAAACTCTCAGGGGCTATCTATAATAGCCCTGTTTTTGTTTTATAGGAGATAAGATATGGACTTGAGTACATTAAGACACAGTGCTGCCCATATAATGGCGCAGGCCGTAAAGAGGATTTATCCTGAAGTAAAGCTCGGGATCGGTCCTGCCATAGAGGATGGATTTTATTATGATTTTTACCGGGACGAGGCCTTTACGCCAGAGGATTTGAAGAAGATAGAAAAGGAGATGAAAAAGATAATAAAACAGGACTTGAAGTTCGAGCGCAGAGAAGTAACGAGGACAGAGGCGGAAGAGCTTCTAAAGAAGGCAGGTGAGGATTTTAAACTTGAATTGCTTTATGATATACCGCAAGGTGAGGCCATATCCTTTTATCAGGATGGGGAATTTATAGACCTCTGTCGAGGTCCGCACGTAGAGTCAACTGGCAAGGTAAAGGCAGTAAAACTATTGTCTGTCGCTGGTGCCTATTGGAGAGGGGATGAAAACAATCCTATGATGCAACGCATCTATGGTACGGCCTTTGAGTCCCAGGAGGAATTAAAGGAATACCTAAATCTTCTAGAAGAAGCAAAAAAACGAGACCATCGAAGGCTTGGCCGGGAGCTGGAATTGTTTGATTTCTATGATGAGATAGGGCCTGGGCTTGTGTTGTGGCATCCTAAGGGTGCTTTATTGAGGTCTATTCTGGAGGATTTCCTCAAGAAGGAGCACCTTAAAAGGGGCTATCAGCTGGTGGTTATTCCCCATATAATGAAGGCCGATATATGGAAGATATCCGGGCATTATGATTTTTATAGGGAAAATATGTATATGTTTGAACTGGATGGAAAGGAATATGGGATAAAACCAATGAACTGTCCCGGCCATATTATGGTGTATAAGTCGAAGATACGCAGTTATCGGGACCTGCCCATTCGTCTCTTTGAGCTGGGGACTGTCTACAGGCACGAGCGTGCTGGAGTCCTGCATGGCCTTTTGCGGGTTAGAGGCTTCACCCAGGACGATGCGCATATATTCTGCAGGCAGGACCAAGTGGAAGAGGAGATAGGCAAGGTAATAGAGTTTGTCCTGGATGTATTAGACGTGTTTGGGTTTAATGACTTCGAGATAGAGATAAGCACAAGACCTGATGAATTTATAGGAACTATTGAAAACTGGGATAGGGCTACAGATGCCCTGAAATCCGCCTTGGAGAGGCGTGGAATGGCCTATAAGATAAATCCAGGCGATGGGGCCTTTTATGGACCGAAGATAGATGTAAAGTTAAGGGATGCGTTGAAGAGGACCTGGCAGTGCGCTACTATCCAGTGCGATTTTTCCCTACCCGAGAGATTTAACTTGGAATATATAGACAGCGATGGGCAGCCAAAGCGGCCGATAATGATACATAGGGTTGTTCTCGGCAGTATAGAGAGGTTTATTGGCACGCTCATCGAGCATTATGCTGGTGCCTTTCCTTTTTGGCTTTCTCCTGAACAGGTAAGGATATTGCCTGTCTCTGAGAGGTTTTTCGACTATGCAGAGAAGGTCAGGGATCTTCTTATGGAAAATGGAATAAGGGTGAGCCTGGATACAGGTTCTGATACCCTGCCGAAAAAGATACGTACGGCAGAGAAACAAAAAGTGCCGTATATGTTGATAGTAGGAGAAAGAGAAGTTGATTCAAATAGTGTTTCGGTCAGGCAGAGAGGCAGAGTGGATCTGGGCAGTGTCTCTCTCGATAGGATATTTGATGTTTTAAAATAGGTCAATTAAACAAGGAGGTGTATTATTTTTGATGAAAGACGCATACGAATTAATCATGAGATAAGGAGTCCAAAGGTCAGGGTTATCGGACCTGATGGAAGCCAGTTAGGGGTAATGAAGAGCTATGAGGCCCTTAAAAAGGCAGAGGAGATGGAACTGGATTTGGTTGAAGTTGCCCCTGCTGCGGATCCTCCTGTATGCAGGATAATGGACTTTAACAAATATAAATATGAACAAAAGAAGAAGCAACGCGAGGCCAAGAAAAATCAGAAGCAGTCGCAGTTAAAGGAGATAAGGTTTAAATCCCGCATAGATAAACACGACTTAGAGATAAAACTTAATCGGGCAAAAGAGTTTTTGGCTGATGGAAATAAGGTGAAGATTACGCTTATGTTTAGGGGAAGGGCGCTTGCCCATAAGGATATAGGCGAGCAGTTGTTGGATAATGTAATCGAGTCACTGGAGGAAGTCTCCCATATAGATAGGGACAAGCGCTGGGAAGGCAATAACCTGACCGTAATTATGGCCCCTGGTGTAAATAAGAAGGCAAAGGATAACAGAAAAGAAGAGAAAGGAGATAGCGATGCCCAAGGTCAAGACGCATAAAGGTGCTAGAAAGAGATTTAAGGTAAGAGCAACTGGTAAGGTCCTGCATGCAAAGGCCGGAAGGAGACACCTGCTAACAGGCAAGCCCTCAAAGCGGATGCGTAGGGTAAGAAAACCCGGACAGATAGAGGGGCAGGAAGCAAAGAATATAAAGAGACTTTTATCTGCTTGATGCATTTATGCGCCTCCTATAAGAAATCAGGATAGCTGGGCGGTTATCCCGTAGATATATCTCGGGTTGTAGTGTGAGAGTATCTTTTTTAATCTTTTATCCTTGTTCTCGGAAAGGCCTCTCTTCTTTATTTTCCATCCTTAATTTATCCCAAATTATGCAATAGGGATTTGTGATATAATGGAACTCATTGTGGGACAAAGAAAAATAACTAAAAACTAAACACGCAAAACTAAAAACCACAACACAAGTTTTGAGAATGGAGAAGGGAGAATGAAGCATGAAGGATTTTTATTTACCGAGATATTTTTCATTCTTAATAAAAAAGTTCCTTCATTCTCCATGCTCCATTCTTCATTCTTAAGATTTAAGTTTTAAGCTGTAGTTTTGACTTTTGAGATTTGAGTTTTGAGTTATCTAAAATGCATAATCCGGGATAATAAAAAGATATGTTCAGGCACGTTAAGATATACCACCGACAGACTGTTTCTATTGAGGAGCTTTCATCCCGCCTTCTTGGGCTTGGATATGAAAGGGTGCCCTCTGTATTTCAGGAAGGAGAGTTTTGTGTGCGGGGTGAGGTCTTGGATATCTTTCCCTTTACCTTTGATTTCCCTATCAGGCTTTCCTGGGACTTTGATGTAATAGAAAGGATAGCTACATTTAATCCCTCGGATGGCCGCCTCCTGTGGGATTATGAGGTGGTTGTACTTCTGCCCAGGAGGAAGACTCAGACGGTTAGGCGGGTAATAGATATTGATGCCAGTGTGTTGGAAGAATTGCCTGTCTACAACTTCGTGGACTTTCGAGAGGGAGACTATGTGGTACATACGGAGTACGGCATAGGCAGATACCTTGGCTTGAGAAAGGCGGAGTTTAAGGGTATTGAAAAGGATGCCCTTGCCATAGAATATCTTGGTGGGGATATATTGTATGTGCCTATCGAAGATGCCCATCTTGTTCAGAGGTATATGGGCTTTGAAAAGGGGATAAGGGTTACCCTCTCACGCCTTGGTTCTTCTGAATGGCAGCGTCTCAAGGAGCGCGTAAAAAGGGGAATATATAATATGGCTGCGGAGATGTTGAAGGCCCAGGCCCTGCGTAATAGCCTATCTGGTTTCAGTTTCCCTGAAGACGACGATATTCAGATGGCCTTTGAGGCCTCTTTCCCCTATGAAGAGACACCGGATCAGAGGAAGGCAATAGAGGATGTAAAGAGGGATATGCAGTCCTGTCGGCCTATGGATAGGCTTATCTGCGGGGAGGTAGGTTATGGTAAGACCGAGGTTGCTATGCGTGCAGCATTTAAGGCGGTCCTTGCGGGCAAGCAGGTAGCAATTCTTGTGCCCACTACCCTGCTTGCTGAACAGCACTATACGAATTTTAGAGAAAGGATGAGGGATTTTCCGGTTGTGGTTGAGATGCTTTCTAGATTTAGAACAAGGCGTGAGCAGAAGAGGGTATTGGAAGCTCTGGAGCGGGGAGAGGTAGATATAGTAATTGGCACGCACAGGCTCCTTTCGTCGGATGTAAGGTTCAAGGACTTGGGTCTGCTTATTATCGATGAGGAACAACGATTTGGTGTGAGGCACAAAGAGAGGATGAAGCGGATGCGTGTTTTGGTGGATGTCCTGACTATGACTGCAACTCCCATCCCTAGGACTCTTTATATGTCTTTGATGGGTATCAAGGATATATCGGTTATAGGTACTCCTCCCCAGAATAGGCTTTCAGTCGAGACAAGACTTGTGCGTTTTGATAAGGATATTATCAAACAGGCTATAGAGAAAGAACTCTCCAGGTCTGGGCAGGTCTTTTTTCTGCACAATCGTGTAGAGACGATAGAGAAACGGGCAAAGTGGATGAGAGGTTTTCTGCCGGATGCAAGGATAGAAGTTGCCCACGGTCAGATGCCGCCAGCAGAACTCGAGCGGATTATGCTGGACTTTATTAATCATAAGATAGACGTGCTCGTGTGCACTACGATAATCGAATCCGGGATAGATATCCCTAATGCGAATACACTTATTATTGAGCGGGCAGATATGTTTGGGCTTGCAGAACTGCACCAATTGCGGGGCCGGGTAGGCAGGTATGACCGCCAGGCCTATGCCTATTTTTGTCTGCCTCCTATGGAATTGTTGTCTGAGGATGCCAAAAAGAGGCTAAAGGCAATCGAGAAGTACAGTGATCTGGGGGCTGGGTTCCACCTGGCAATGGAGGACCTGGAAATAAGAGGCGCAGGCAATATACTGGGGACCGAGCAGCATGGATATATCGCTGCGGTTGGATTTGACCTCTATTGCAGATTATTAAGGCAGGTTGTAAAAGAGATAACTGCCAGCAGAAACAATAAAAACCTGAACATAGGTGATAGGTAAGGTGGTAAAATACAAAATATGGCTTTATCCCAACTTATGCAATAGAGGATTAAGATTTAACCCAGATTATGCAATAGGGATTTGTGATATAATGGAAGCCGTTGTGGGATAAATTAAAATAACTAAAAACTCAAAACGTAAAACTAAAAACCACAACTTAAATTTTGAGGATGGAGAAGTACAAATGAAGCATGAAGGATTCTTATTTACTGAGATATTTATCTTTCTTAATAAAAAATTCCTCCATTCTCCATGCTCCATTCTTCATGCTTGATTATTGAGAAGGGAGAACGGAGAAGGGAGAATGGAGGCAGTGGATTTTTTGGTTTAAAGAAACAATGCGAAATGGTGGTTTTATCCTTCATTCTCCATGCTCCATTCTTCATCCTTAAGATTTAAGCTGTAGATTTGACTTTTGACTTTTTAGATTTGAGTTATATTTAGATAAATCAGGAGGTGGATTATGGCAAAGGTTGTTATTATAGGGGGTGGGCCTGCAGGGATACGTGCCTGCAGGACGATAAAGATGCTTCGCCCTGATATAGAGGTGGTCGTTATTCGGCCTGAGCCCAAGAGTCTGATTTACTGTGCTATGCCTTATGTCTTGGAAGACAAGATTGCCTTTGAGATGATATACAAGAAAGATGAGTTGGTGACAGGGGTTGGTGCGCGCCTCATAAAGGCATCTGTTGTCGCAGTTGACCTTTCCAATAAGACGCTGGACCTCGACGATGGCAATCAGATTTCCTATGACAAGTTATTGATTACGACCGGGGCAGAGCCAATCCTGCCGGATTTTGTCCCTGATGGGCTAGAGAATGTCTTTGTCTTCAAGAGAGAGGAACACCTGCTCTCAATTCGCAATAGGCTTAAAGAAGGCGCAAAGAAGGCCGTTGTGGTGGGTGCTGGCTCTATTGGGATAGAGATGGCCCAGGCCTTCAGGCACAAGGGGCTTGAGACGCACATTGTTGAGGCCTCAAGTCACATTTTGCCCTCAATCCTTGATGAGGATATGACTGAATTGATTGAGAAAAAGATGGAGGAGAACGGAATCCGTCTGCACCTTTCTACTATGGTCTCAGAGGTTAAGGGGAAGGGTTTTGCCGAGGCAATAGTCCTCTCTGATGGTTCTCAGATTGACTTGTCACGCGATGATATAGTTCTATTTTCTGTGGGGATGCGCCCTAATGTTGACTTATTTAGGGATAGCGAACTGAAAATAGACAAGGATGGCATCTTGGTTAATGAAAAGATGGAGACGAATATTGAAGGGGTATATGCTGCAGGGGATTGTACTTCCTTTAAATCCGTTATAGATGGTAGGCCTATCCGGGGTAAGTTGGCGACAAATGCCGTGCCTATGGGAAAGGTGGCAGGTCGCAATATAGCTGGCAAGCAGAACTATTACGAAGGTTTTGTAAACGGAGCTGCGACAATTGCCTATGGTGTGCGGGTTGGTGGCACTGGATTTAATGAAACAGTAGCCCGGAAGAGAGGATTTAAGAATCTCGTTGTGGGCAAGGCCGAGACAACCGCGATATTCCCTATATTCCCTGAGCCAGGCTTTGTGAAGGTGAAGTTGATAGTCGATGCCGATACTGGAGGCCTGTTAGGTGGGCAGATAGTCTCTACAATGTGCGTTACAGAGAGGGTAGACCTTTTGAGTATGGCACTGCAGAACAAACTATCTCTGGAGAGGATAGCCAGGTTGAGTTATTCTGCCCAACCATA
>JALVWL010000205.1 GCA_027034965.1 Candidatus Omnitrophota bacterium | reverse complement strand
CTTTACTGGCTCCATTATGGAGGGGGCAGCTTTGCAAAACTCACTACAAAAGCGGTAAAGAGTAGTGAAGTACAGGTGAAATGGGAAGACGTCATAGGTATGGATGAGGCAAAACAGGAGGCAATGGAGGTCGTCAACCTAATAAAAGACAGGACAAAGATAAAGAAGATTGGGGGCAAGGTCTTGCGAGGCATCCTGATGATAGGCCCCCCTGGTTGTGGAAAGACCTATCTGGCAAAGGCCATTGCAACAGAAACAGGACTCCCTTTCCTCTCTATATCAGGGAGTGAATTCGTGGAAATATTCGTCGGAGTAGGTGCATCCAGGATGAGAAAGCTGTTTAAAACCGCTCGCAGGCTGGCAGAAGAACACGGTGGATGTATCATATTTATCGATGAAATAGACGCAGTTGCCAGAAAGCGTGTATTCAGCGTCTTTGGTGGTACAGAGGAGACAAACAGCACGCAAAATCAGCTCTTAGCAGAGATGGACGGCCTTAAAAGCGACGATAAATACAATATTGTTGTTATTGGCGCAACCAATGCCAGTGAAGACAGCCTTGACCCTGCCCTGCTCAGGCCAGGCAGATTCGATAGAAAGATATACATAGACAAGCCTTCATTAAAAGACAGGGAAAAGATATTTGCCTATTACCTGTCAAAGGTATCCCATGAACCAGACATAGATGTAGGCAGACTTGCCCGCCGTGCCGTATACAAGAGCCCTGCGGAGATAGCCAATATAGTCAGAGAGGCGACAATGATAGCCTTGAGAAATGGCAAGGACAGCATCGGCTGGAAGGAGCTCTCTGAGGCAATGGAACGCGTTGACCTGGGGATAAAACACCGCAGAAACTTTACTCCCCAAGAAAAGGAACGCATTGCCTATCACGAAGCAGGCCACTTGATAACAATGTATCTGCTCCACCCTACTGACGATGTCTTTAAGGCATCCATTATATCTCGCAAGGACGCCCTGGGTGTGGTCTACCACCAGCCAAGGGAGGAGTTCTATACATCGGATAAGGAAAGGCTTCTGGCAAATATAAAGGTCGCCCTATCAGGTTATACCGCAGAAAAGATACGCTTTGGAGTAACCTCTGACGGCGTAATCTCTGATTTTAACGCAGCGATGAAACTAGCCCATGTAATGGTCTGGAGGCTGGGGATGAATTCCCTGAATATGCTCGGAGACCTGGGAGCCATTCCAGCAGAACACCTATCAGAGGAGATAAAGACAAAACTAAACAATGACGTTCAGAACATACTGACTTCCTGCCAAAGAGAAGTAGAGGAACTTCTCAATAAAGAACGCCACATACTGGATAGATTTGCCCAGGAACTCATATCCAAAGAGGAATTGGAATACGATGAAATCGAGAGGATATTCGCGGAATACGGCAAATACAATCCAAAGACTGGATCGTCATTTGCACCTCCCGCAGAATAGATATTACAAACCGCTACTTGCAAGTCTACTATTATTAGGAGTGCTACTAACCAGCGGCTGTGGTGGATTTTTTCGCTTATACAGGCTGGATGAAGTCCCTGGAAAGATAAAAAAGATACTCGCCAAGGAATACAACCTTACAAGCTATGTATACAGAAGTGGTAAGACCATCTGGATCTACACACCCCTACCCTTTTCTTTTATAACTATAAGTGTCAGAGACAATGCCCGTCTCAAGGATATAATAAACAATGTCCTGGCAACCACTGCTCGAGTATTATGGAGCACAGAAAAAGGGATCGAATTCTATGTGGCATTGTTTCCAGATACCACTTCTGGTATGGTTATCTACATCATAGGCACAACTGAAGACCTAAAATCCTTTTATTTCGAAAAGATCTCTATAGACGAATATTCCAGGAGAAAGATTTTTGATAGGACCTATGTACCCGCAGTAATAGGGGATACCACTGGAACCAAGTTCCACTATTTTGATATAAGTAAACCCAACTTTCTGGCTGAGCTTATCACCCAGAGAATCAAATATAAGAAAACCGAGAAGCAGAAAAATCCGCCCTATCAGGGCATAGATATCAAATGGGGGACTCAAGAGACAACCGATGGGAACTATATATTCGTCTTCTCCACAGACAAGGGACCACCTGGACTAGAAAAAGACCTGATTCAGGAGATAAAAGACGTACTCCAGGGCTATGACTTCAGAAAGATAAAGCGTATAGATATCATCCTTCCCAGCCACACCATCTCACTCCTCAAGGACGATATCTTTGAGAAACAATAAAAATACCCAACAAACCAACAAGGACCATCGCGTATATCCCAACCCCTGCCATCAATACAGGGATAATAAGTGCGGCCGTTCCTGCTCCAAATAGATCCGAGAAGAACACCAGGGTCCTCTTCCCTGTCTTAAAGGCATAAGATAGGTAAGCACCTTGCCAGGCTGCCTGGGCGAATACTAATAGATAAAAGATCCACCTGGGCAGGACAATCCAGCCCGCAACACAGATAAGCAAACTAAACAAAAACAATGTCCTCCAATAAAGAGAAATAGGGATCCGTAACCTATTTATACCGAAGCCAAGGCCAAACATATACATCCCCGTGAACATAACCATATCCTGAAAGAAACTACTATGGGAAATCTGTAGAAAAAAGATAAGCATAAGATAGACCGACATATGCAGGAATGAACTATAGGAGACAACTGCCAACCCACTCTCCTTCAACCTCATAATATGCATAAGAATCGGCAGGCCTAGGGCAATGCATAGACCAATACCCACAAACAGTATCAGGACAAAACGCCATATATGCCATAATCGCCTATCAAAGGAATATAGGTAAAATCGCAAAAAATACTCAAAGACGATTGGATTCAGTCTGGTAGAGACCAATCTTCGTTTGGTCAATGCCTTTATCGAATTTTCTTGGATACGCAGACGCCAGGGATCGAGTAAGACCTGCCAGATATAGGGTGAGAAATACCTGTTCTCTATACGAAGTTCTCTATATCGCCTCTCGAAAAAATCAGGGGCAATATGGATATCACCGCCTTCAGTGGCAAGGAATACTGCGGTATTGCCTGAGATATATCTCACCCTCGCAAATACTGATGAAAGGGTATCATATATTACTCTCGAATACCAGAGCAGGGGCCTGGACATAAAATCAAGGTTGCCGGATGCCGGAACAACGACTATCCCCTCACTGCTCAACACGGACCTTACATTATCTAAAAACTCCTTAGATAAAAACACACTATCGCCCAGGGTAATCGGATCACTATAGCCTACTATAAATAGATCTACAGGGGACAGATCCTCAAAATCAAGGTCCTTGAGCATCCTTATAGAGACGTTGTCCCATCTATTTTCCCTACACAGTCTCTTCAAAATATCCAGGATAACAGGGTCTCTGTCATAGATAACTATATCCTCAAACGGATATTTCTTCAGCTCCCGAATAATCCCCCTTACTGCACTACCAACAACCACTACCCTGCCAAAATGCCGAAGCTGCATCGCTGCAATGTGGACAACCATCTCACTAAAGGCATAGTCCTTAAAGTCTGTTACATATCTGTTATTGTAAAACAGGGCCTTCTGATCCTTTGCCTCTTTTATCGTTACCCTGGCAATTGGCGAATCCCTTAGATATAATATCCTGGCCGAAGGAGAAATCCGCTGCTGATAATAAGGGAAAAAGGCAAAGAAGAGAAAGAAAACGAGCCATACGGCAGACAATCTCAAGAGGCCATAGCGCTTTATCAACAAATACCCAACGAAAAGCATTGCCAACAAGGCAACCCATACCATCGGTATCCCCATCAATACGGCCATAAATACGAAAAATGAGGCTATGCCAAAACCAAGAGACTCTTGTGAAAAGACAAATGCGCCGTCCTTAAAATAGTTGGAATAGAGCGCAAAGCCCATCCCGGAAAAGATTGCAGGCATAGACAGCGTCCCCACAATTATCCAGATAGACTCCAGGATACCAGGCTGGCGTCCGAATGCAAATCTAGGAGAATGGCTCAAAGATATCAGAAAGAAGAGAGAAATCGAGACGACCAAAGGAAAAGAAAGAAGCCAGAAGTCTACTGCCCTGCGCGGTCTACTCAAAGCCACTCTCGAAAACAGAACCGCCCCCAGACCAGAGAACAAAAACCAGAAGAGGAAAAGGAACCCTATCACCAACTCATTGCCTCCCAAAAGGGAAAATAACCAGCGGAATAAAAGGACCTCTATGACATAGACGACTACGCCAAGGCTCAATGCAAGCATCTCTTTGCCTCCCCTACCAGAGAATGGGAACCCATTACCAATACCTTTTCAAAACCAAAGAGGTATTCCTTTAGATCCCTGTAATTAATCAGATAAAGAGGCAGAGACAGGTTCGAACGCAAATAGAATTCCTGTCCGCTTAAGAACCTTTCCTCCCCCTGCTCAACATAGATAATGCGCTTTATCCTGTTATTCTGACCAGCATTGACTATGGATCTACATATACCCTCTATATCCTTATCCCTGGCCAATGACAAAAATAGGCTCCATCCGGATCCAGAAAGGCTGTTCAATACAAAAGAGACCGAATCAGGGGTGTGCGCCACATCCAAAACCAATCTGCCAGATGGCAGAGATATCTCCTCCATCCTACCAGGGACAACAATCCTCAAGTGCCTAAACCTTATCCCCAATATCGCCTCTGCCACACATCTTGCCAGTTCCAAAGGCCCATCGACCTCTAGAAATTCAACCGGCCTCCTCCCTAAATAAGGCCTATAGAAGTCCTCTCCAAACTGATTGTAAACAAAGACCCTTTGCGTGCTATCCCCTATTACCGCGAGTTTCTCAGAGGCAATAGCCTCTAGACTATCCCCCAGCACATCGGTATGTTCGAGCTCAAGCCTCGTAAGCACAACAAACTGGTGTTCTACTGCATTCGTTGCATCGAACCTGCCGCCAAGTCCTGCCTCCAGGACAACAAAATCGCAATCCATCTCATCAAACCAGAGCAAGGCAGAAAAAAACAGGGCCTCAAAGTAACTCAAATCAATACGGTTATCCGAATACAACTTAACAACCTTCTTTAAAACTCGATAAAGTTCTGAAAGCGGTATTTCTGTTGAACGGCCACCTTCCCAGAACTGAATCCGCTCCGAGACAGATAACAGGTGCGGCGAGGTAAACAGGCCTACCTTACGAGAGAGTGATATATACTCGGCAAGAGCATAGGCAGTGCTCGTCTTCCATTTAGATCCAACCACCTCGATAAAGTACGGAGAATTAGACAATGGAATAAGGAGAGGCGGTACTGCCCATAATAGGTTTTCTTTTTTCGCCAGGTGCAGGGCCTTGCGATTATCACGCAAGGAAGCAAGGAGCCTATTTAGGCCTACATCTATCATCACATCAAAAATAGGGCCTCCTGTCCCTGCTGTCCTCTTTTATATCCCAAAAGGACCTGGCAACAACCAGACAATACAATATCTCAAGCTAGGCTCAAAACCCTTTACAGGGCAAGGCCATACCTTTCGATATTCGCCTTAGCTACCTCCCTTACCTGGTTCAGGGCCTCTTCATCCTTTAAGACGTGTCTGAACCTGCCCTGGAGCTTGAGGTACTCCTCTACGGGTTTTGCCTTTATCTTCCTGACAGAGATAAGCTTGCCATATTCATACTCTACCAGAGGATAAAGCCCGGTCTCAACCGCAAGTCTGGCTATCTCTATGGTAAGGGAAGAGTCATGCCGCCATCCAAGGGGACAGGGGACATGTATCTGCAAAAATTTTGGCCCTTTATAGGAAAGGGCCTTCTCCACCTTTTTCTTTAAATCAGGCAAAAATGCAACCGAGGTACTGGCTGCATAAGAGATATTGTGTGCAACTGCTATCTCCAGCAACGGCTTCTTGGGTCTGGGATTACCACGAGACCTCTTGCCTATAGGAGAGGTAGTCGTATTGCTGTCCAAAGGAGTCAAACCACTCCTCTGGATCCCTGTATTCATATAGGCCTCATTGTCATAACAAACATAGAGTATATCATGACCGCGCTCTAGCATCCCAGACAGGGCCCCCATACCAATGTCCGCCGTACCACCATCTCCGCCCTGGGCAATCACATTCACCTCATCAATCTTTCCCAGATAACGCATTGCCGCTTCCACCCCTGATGCAACTGCCGCAGCGTTTTCGAACAACGAATGCACCCAGGCAACACGCCAGGCCGTCTGGGGGGCCTTCGTGGTAAAGACCTCAAGGCAACCCGTTGCATTGGCTATTATGGTCTTTTTGCCAGATACAGTCGCCACTATCTTGGCCGCTATTGCCTGACCACAACCAGCGCATGCAGTATGCCCTGATGCAAACAAGTTTTGTTTCGGATCCGCTACTACCGCCATATTATGCCTCCAAGAGTTTTTCGTTCAGGCCAATGTATCTCGTATTGGGTTCATCCTTATCCATATCCGCAAAGATCTGCCTTATCTGTGCAGGAGATATATCCCTACCGCCCAGACCAATAGTAAAGCTGTTTATCAAAGGCCTGGCGCCTTTCTTATACATAAGGGCAGCGATTTCAGAGAATATAGGAGAATCTGCCCCCAGAGAAACCGCCTTTTCGGCAACCGCAACATACTTGGCATTCTTCAGTGCCTCATATACTGCATCTTTAGGGAAAGGCCTATAGGTGATAATCTTAAGCACCCCAACCTTCTCCCCTTTTTCGCGAAGCTCATCCACCACATCCTTTATAGAACCAACGATAGAACCAATTGCAACTATTATCTTCTCAGCGTCTTCTATCTTATAACCCTCTATCAGGCCACCTGTTTTTCTACCAACCAGATCAGAGTATTCCTTCGAGACCTCTTCGATAACAGAAAGGGCATCCTGCATGGTCTTTTCTATCGCATACCTGGTCTCGATATAGACATCCGGAGCACCCAACAGCCCCATACTGACTGGATTATCCGGATCCAGATGCACAATAGGTTCAAATTTCGGCAGAAACTTGTCCACAAGTTCCTGCTCAGGCATATCCACGACCTCAAAGGCATGGGTCAAGACATAGCCGTCTATACCAACCAAGACAGGCAAGGATACTCGCTTATCCTCGGCAACTTTATAGGCAATGATGTGTAAATCTATTGCCTCTTGGATATTCTCGGCATAGAAGTGTATCCAGCCACTATCCCTGACCGTCATCGAATCCTGATGGTCATTCCATATATTTATTGGAGCAGAGACCGCGCGATTTGCGCAGGTCAAGACTACCGGAAGCCGCATTCCGGCTATATTGAATATCACCTCTGCCATAAGCAAAAGCCCCTGGGAACTGGTAGCCGTGTATGTCCTGACTCCTGCTGCAGAACCACCTAGAACAACAGAGGCAGCAGAGTGCTCGCTCTCGACGTTTATAAACTCGGCATCGAGCTCTCCATCTGCTATCAACTTTGCCAGTCCTTCTACGATATGTGTCTGGGGAGTTATTGGATAGGCAGAGATAACCCCTGGCCTACACTTTGCAATTACCTCGGCAATTGCATGCGAACCCTCTACAAATTTTTTCATAGCTCCTCTCCTTCGTCTACCATTTCAATATCTTTCTTAGGGCAAATATAGGCACAAAGGCCGCAGCCTTTACAGTAATCATAGTCAGCTATATAGG
>JALVWL010000204.1 GCA_027034965.1 Candidatus Omnitrophota bacterium | reverse complement strand
CTGTTCCTCGCAGTCCGGAAAGTATGGGCAATTTACGCAGTCTGTCCATATCTTTCGCGGCAAGCTGTGTTTGTCTATCAGGGAAAATCCCTGTTTTTCAAAAAACTCAGGCACATATGTCAAGGCAAAGACCCTATCCACACCTAAATCCCTTGCATCGTCTAAACAGGACTTTATAAGCTCTCTGCCAGCGCCTTTGTTTCTGTATTTATCAGAGACAACAAGGGAGCGTATCTCTGCCAAATCCTCCCAGACCACATGCAAGGCGCAGCAGCCAACGACGTTTTCTACATCAACACAGACAAAGAAATCTCGGATATGCTCGTATATGTCTGCCCTTGACCTGGGCAGGAGCTGGTTGTCCTTTGCCAACTCGGATATTAGGTTGTATATCGCCTCTACATCAGAGAGCCTTGCCCTGCGTATCACGACAGAACTGTCCCCTTGGGAATTACAACTATACCTGAGTCGTTTACAAAAAATCTCTTCTTATCCTCTTCCAAATTATACCCTATCTCTGTTCCGGGGGGGATGTTTACGCCTTTATCAATTATCGCTCGTTTTATCTTACAATAACGGCCAACGTTTACTCCGTTCATCAATATGGAATCCTCAACCAATGCATAGCTATTGACCCTCACCCCTGGCGAAAGGATAGACCTTATCACCTTGCCGCCACTGACAATACAGCCATTGCTTATAAGCGAATCCAGGACCAAACCAATCCTTTCTCCTGTATCTCCGCCAGCAAATACGGTCTTTGCTGGTGGTGCCTGGACCTGACAGGTCCTTATCGGCCACTCTCTATCGTATAGGTTAAATTCTGGCGTAACGCTAACCAGGTCCATATTCGCCTGATAAAAGGCATCTATTGTCCCTATGTCCCGCCAGTATTTGGGTTTCTTGCCATTTTTATCGCGGAAGTTAAAGACAAAGACATTTCTTTTGCGCCTGACCATATCCGGAAGGATGTTCTTGCCAAAGTCATGGACAGAGGATTTCTTTTTTGCATCTAATTCCAGCTCCTCAATAAGCACGTCGCGCTTAAATACGTATATGCCCATATTTACCAAAATATTGTCAGGATTAGACGGCAAAACAACGGGTTTCTTTGGCTTTTCGTGAAAATCAATTACCCTATTGCCCTGTCCAACTTCTATCACCCCAAAGTGAATTGACGTCTCTTTTGGCATCTCAACCGCAGCTAAAGTAACGTCTGCATCCATATAGCGGTGATAGTCTATCATCTCGCGATAGTTCATCTTATAGACGTGGTCGCCAGAGAGAATAAGGATGTCCTCAGGGCTTTCCTGTCTTATAGCGTAAAGGTTTTGATAGACTGCATCTGCTGTGCCCTGATACCAGACCTCGCCTGTGCGCTGTTGGGCAGGGATTACCTCTATAAACTCGCCTATCTCGCGGGTAAATATATTCCAGCCAAGGCTGATGTGCCTCTGGAGAGATGTGGACTTATACTGGGTCAAGACATATATCTGCCTCAGCCCAGAATTTATACAATTATTTAGGGGGAAATCTATGATGCGGTATATCCCACCAAAAGGGACTGCTGGTTTTGCCCTGTCTCTGGTAAGGGGAAAGAGCCTCTCGCCCTTTCCCCCAGCCATAATAAAGGTAAGGATGTCGTTCATAGTTAATCCAAACTATTCTTTGGAATTCTTTAATCTTCTATTGAATTGCTAATCTCCCATTCTTTTTCTCATTTAAAAATAAACATGAAGAATGGAGCATGGAGAATGAAGGAAATTTTTTATTAAGAAGAATCCTTCATGCTTCCTTCTCCCTCCTCCATTCTCAAAACTTGAGTTGTGGTTTTTAGTTTTGACTTTTTAGTTTTTAGTTTTTCCTTCTTCCATCCACGGCATCATTGCCCTTAATCTCTTGCCAACCTCTTCTATCTGGTGGTTCTTGCCTTTCTCGCCAAGCGCATTATATACAGGCCTGCCAGCCTGATTTTCCAATATCCATTCACGTGCAAATTCACCGTCCTGTATCTCCTTTAGCATCTTCTTCATCTCTGCCTTTACGGCATCACTGACAATCCTTGGCCCACGCGTAAGGTCGCCGTATTCTGCAGTATCTGAGACGCGCTTTCTCATCCCAGTAATGCCATATTGATATATCATATCAGTAATAAGCTTTAGCTCGTGCAAACACTCAAAATACGCAATCTCTGGCTGGTAACCTGCCTCAACAAGGGTCTCAAAACCAGCCTGAACAAGGGCAGAGACCCCACCGCACAGGACTGCCTGCTCTCCGAACAAGTCTGTCTCTGTCTCTTCTTTAAATGTAGTCTCTATAACACCTGCCTTTAACCCACCGATCGCCTTTGCATAGGCCAAGGCATATTTGAGCGCATTTCCACTTGCATCCTGATGGATAGCAACCAGACACGGCACGCCCTTGCCCTCTACATACATCGTCCTAACAAGGGAACCCGGCCCTTTTGGCGCTACCATAAACACATCCACATCAGCAGGCGGGATTATCTGATTAAAGTGGATATTAAACCCATGTGAAAACACCAGAGCCTTTCCTTTCTTAAGGTGCTTTGCAACAAAGTTTTTGTACACATACGGCTGTACATGGTCCTGGGTCAATATCTGGATAATATCGCCTTTTTGCGCGGCTGTCTCTGCATCAACCGGGTCAAAGCCGTCTTCTACTGCCTTATCGTAATTAGGCGTGCCCTTTAATTCAGAGACAATCACATTGACGCCACTGTCTTTTAAGTTCAATGCCTGCGCCCTTCCCTGTATGCCATAGCCGATAATGGCTATAACCTTATCATTAAGCACTGAAGGGTCTGCATCCTTTTCATAATAGATCTTTGCCATAGTCCGCCTCCTTTTTATTGTCCGTTAAAATAAAAACAAAACCCAAAGAAAAACAAATAGATGACGCATGCGCACCAAATTAGTGTAGTATATATAAAACTGGAAGCTATAGCAATAGAAAAACGTCCCTCAAAGACGCTATTCTTGCGATCCCTTCTTCAACCGCTGTTCTATTTCCTTTAATAAAAGCATCTCCCGGTTCAAGATATCCGACAAAAATATCCATAACAGGCCCTCTATACCGTCTCTGTAGCCCTTCTTTTTTATATAGTTCTTCCAGAATATCTTTAGAGGAAAAAACAGGAGCTCCTTCTTTAGCTTGGATAGGGAATATTCAGCAAAATAATCCCTTTTCAATAAAAGGTCCGTGTAAAGGTTCAGTTTCTCAATAAATTGCCTTATAGATTGCAGTGGGTAGTGCAATATAGGTAGCGGAAAAAATCGCTCCTGTCCATCTATTTCAAACTTCGGATGCACAGTGCCCACAAACCGCACCCTACCCCTTCGAAATAGGCGGCGGGTATGTTCTACTCCTGCCGTACCCAGCTTCTTCCCATATATGACCTGGTAGAGCAAGAAAGATACACAGGCGACCTCCTCCTCCAGTCCAGAACAAAGGGCCTGGATTTGCTTCATCGTCTCTTCCGGAAAGACCTCATCTGGATCCGCCTTTAGTATCCAATCCCCCCGGGACTCCTGCATCGCCAGATTCCTCTGTTTGGAAAAGTCCCCATTCAGGGGTTCCCTTATTATCTTGGCGCCATATTTCCTGCATATCTCTAAAGTACGAGGATTTGTACTCATATCATCTATAACAACGATCTCATCCACATAATCAGCGATGCTCTTCAACATCCTCTCCAGCAACCAATCTTCATTGTGCGTCAGGACCATTGCCGAGAGATTCATATCAGCCCTGCCTTCTTAGCTTTCTACCCTCCCCAACAAAGGAGCCCAGGATAAACCAGAATAGGGGAGCGATTTCCAGGCCTACCAACAGAGCTGCCTCTATCAAATTGTGAAACAGAAGCATCAAAAGCACAATACCCCACACAGAAAAAATCGCACCCCCATGCACAAACAAAAACAGAAAGATCATTCCAACGAAATATATCATTGGTACAATTCCTCCCAGGATCCCTATCTGCAGGACCTGCTGATGGCCATGATAGTCTTGGCCCTTCGCTATTCCAAGCCCCGTCATAGGGTGGGCCCTGATTATCTTTAAATCGTTTCTCCAGATATCTGGCCTGCCGCTCAGGTCAAACCTCTCCAACCGCTTAAGACGGGGCAGAAAGGCCTTATTGTGGTGGAGGTGAAAGATCGGGACTATCGACAATACTGCCAACAACAAGAAAAACCCCCCTATCTTCTTCCGCCAACCAGTGGGCCTCCTCTTCAATACACAAAACAGGACCAAAAGCAAACCAAAGGCAAAGCTTATCCAGGCGCCACGCGCCATACTGCCCACGAGAAAAAACACACCGATAAACAAAAGAGGGATGCCTGCCAGCCACAGCCACCTATAACCAGCTGTGTAACAAAATAAAGAGACCAATAGAATCAACAGGCCAACCTCTATGTACATCCCCAGGGTTATATAGTGGCCAAACGGCCCAGTGATATAGCTGATGATTCCCTCCGAAAAGACTCCTCTAAATAATAGAAAGAACAGATAGGCCAAAGATGCCAGCATCCCATAGACAAACCATCTCAGCACCTCGCTCCTTTTCGCCAGCCACATCCCCAGTACAAAGAGAAAGAAATAGGCAGGGAATACCTGAAAAAATTCCCTTTGATTCTCATAAAAATTTCCCGCCAACACCACCCCAAAAACAAACAACAATCCAAAAAAGGATAAAACCGAAATCCCTTCCCAGGACCTTAACAGGCGCCATAACCCCTTTCGGACCCCCGTGTTCCTCATCACCTGCCATATAAGAAAAAAGAAGGTTGTTACCAGCCAGGCCCTGATATAGGTCTTGCCTAACAAGATCTGCAAAGGGAACAAAAATACCAGTAGATTCCACATATTACCTATCCCCCTACAACAATCCCTCTCCCAAGCGGCCCCTCTCCAGGACAAAGACCCTTTCGAACATCCCTGCTATGTGCCTGGAATGGGTAACGGTTATGAGGGTTATTCTCATCTCCCTGCACAAATCTATCAAAAACCGCATTACCTTATCCTGCATAGAAAGGTCCAGATTTCCCGTAGGCTCATCTGCAAGGATAATCCTGGGTCTGTGCACCACTGCCCTCAAAATCGCCACCCTCTGCATCTCACCACCCGAAAGGCCATAAACAGAATCATAGGCCCTTTTCTTCAGGCCAAACCTCCCAAGCAACTCAAGCGTCATATCCCTCGCCTGCTCATCAGGATAATTCAACAACATCAATGGAAGCATAACATTTTCAAGGAGATTCAACTCTGGCAACAGGTGATAGAACTGGAATACTATGCCAAGATTCTTTCTGCGCCACCTTGCCTGCTCTGAGGGAGGCATAGATAGGATAGGACTGCGGTCTATGAAGACTTCTCCCGCATCTGCCTTATCAAGACCGGCTATCAAATGGAGTAAAGTACTCTTCCCGGATCCGGATTCCCCAACTATGGCAACCTGTTCCCCTTCCTGCAAGGCCAGAGAAAGGCCATCCAATACCACCAACCTTTGACCCTGTGCCTGCTGGAAACTCTTTGTAAGGCCCTTTATCTCTACCACCGTCGCCTCTCTAAAAAACAAAAGAGCCTCTTTGGCAGGGGGGTATTGTCACGTGCGTGACAGGAGAGGGCACTTTTTTGGGACTTCTCTCGCACCAAAGAGGCTCATACATATTATATAACAAACCCAGAGCTTTGCAAGAAATATTTTTTAAGGGCAAAACTCCCTTAATTCCAGATAGATATATCACTCTCATCCAGTGAAACAGCCTCTTTCTGCCTGGAGCCCTGTTGCTCAGATGATATCCTCTTCTCCAAGACCTGCGCCACTGCATCGGCACAGGAAAAGACCCTGCGGCCATTGTTCCAGCCCACCGCCGAACAGTTTATCTCCTTCAAGGCATCCACGATTTCAGAAAGGCCTACACCCTTTGCAAGGCAGATGGAAAGCAATCTCCCCATAGTCTCCAAGTGAGAAGAAACGCAACCACCTGTCTTCTCTAATCTCAACAAGACCTCCCTCAGAGTCCCAGTGCTGTCCTGATTTATAGTAACCAAAAGGTTTCCACAGGCCGTGGCCACCTTTACGGTAGACCCAAAAAGGACCTCTGGTCTTTCCTTAAGGGGCAGGCTTAGCGGCCTATCAACCTTAATATCCCTTTCCCTGACTGCTTGCCTTTCTTCGTGTTCAAAAGAGACCCGTAGAGGAGAAAAACGCACAGCAATGACGTCGAACAACACGGCCTTCTTTAACACATCTATATCCAGGTCGTTGCCGTCCAGAGAGACATCCACCAGACCATCCCAGGACTCCTGGAAAACAGTCTGCATCTTGTACCACCAATCAAGCTCCACATCTCCTGCCACAACGAAGACGCGCTTTACATCCTCAGGGATATACTCCAGGCCCTGTATAGAGGCATTCTTGCGCAAAAAGGTCAAGAGTTCATCAGAATAAAAACCCCTCTGCCTGCTAATCTCATCAAACAAGGCAAAGGCTCCTTGGGACCGTTCCTCTAAAATGGCCGACTGAGGACATATCCCCCTGCCCATCTCCTCTTCCACCTGCCCAAGGCCAGATAAGACAGAGACATTTCTTCTCTTCAAATGACGCTCTTCCAAGAGACTCGATCTATAGGCAGGAAAGACCCCCCTCTCTTTGGCAAGCTGCCAGGAGGCCTTGTGTGCGGCATCCGAAATAAACCTTGCCAGTTTTTTCCCGAGGACTATCGCGGCATCTGAATCGTAAGGTATCCCCAGATAACACAGACACTGCGCCCAGCCAACAAACCCCAGATGGATCCTGCGCAGGCGTTTTACGTTACCGGATATATCCGCAGGATAAAACTCATTCAAGTCTATCAGGTCATCCAACAATCGAACGCTGTGTTCTATCCTATCCGACAATCTCTCCCAATCAAAATCCCATCCAACACTCCCCCTCTTCAAAAGACGCAAGAGATTTATAGAGCCCGAAGGCAGCGCTTCTCCAGGATAAACCAATACCCCGCCTTCCAGGCCTATCCTCCTGCTCCCCAAGGCAGGGGCATCCTGCAATTGCTTCACCCCCGGAAAGATAAAGCGAAGGCCTACACCGGATTTCCTGGCCGAATCAAATAGTAGATGCAACTCCCCTATCCTTAGCTTCTTTATCTCGGTTATCTCCCTACCAGGCACAGAGATCTCATCATCCGGTCCAAGGGAAAAGACCTCTTCCGGCACCAGCAGATTGATATTTAGATAATGGGCATTCCTAACCGACAGGACTTCTAATAAGGCAAGCCCGCTTTCGCTCAAGGCATTGACGGTTATCCATACCCTGCGCCAATCCACCACTGTCGCCTCTAATAGCATCAAAAAAGAGAGCCATTCTGATTTTGAAAAACCCACACTGGCAAGGTCTATCCCTACACTCACATTGTATTTCCTATAAGAGGAAAGGACCTTCATAAGGTCAAATACAGAAGAAAACTCCTTTGGCTGAGGCAAGGAGATATAGCGACAGGAGAAACGCCCTGCAGTATCTACAACAAAAGGAGGGAGCAAGAGCTCTTCTCCTGAAAGCATCTCCTCCCAGAGGGCCACCTGCCGTCGTATATCCACTATACTTCGGCCATAACGCTTCTCTACTGAAGACAAAGA
>JALVWL010000203.1 GCA_027034965.1 Candidatus Omnitrophota bacterium | reverse complement strand
GCCTATGTGGACGCTGTTGTGCTGGTAAAGGCGGATTTTGATGTCAGGTTAAGGCGCGCTTTGGGGCGTGGGTTGTCGGAAGATGAGTTCAGGAGAAGGGATAGTTTGTTCTGGAGCGATGATAAAAAGGAAGTTGATTTTATAGTGGAGAACGATAAGGGATTTGAAAAACTAATCAAACAAGTGGAGGAGATATGGAAAAGAGTACAAGGACACGTACACGAAAAACAGATGTAGCTAACGGGAACCAGAATAACGGTAATAATCATTCTAAACCATGGAATGACCCATCGAGGCTTGATATAGATACCCTGAAGTCCAAAAAGGTTCAGGAACTAATGGGGATTGCCAAGGAGATGGGGATATCTGGTGTCTCTGGATTAAAGAAGCAGGAGCTTATCTTCAAGATATTAGAGCATCAGGCCCAAAAGGATGGACTTATGTTTGGCGAAGGGGTCCTTGAGGTGCTGCCGGATGGCTTCGGGTTTTTGAGGTCCCCTAAATACAATTACCTGCCTTCACCAGACGATATATACGTTTCTCCATCTCAGATAAGGAGATTCGATTTGAGGACCGGTGATACTGTCAGCGGTCAGATCCGTCCTCCCAAACCAGGTGAGAAATACTTTGCATTGTTGAAAGTAGAGGCGGTAAACTTTGATAATCCTGAGAAGATAAAGGATCGCACTCTATTTGATAACCTGACCCCTCTATATCCTCAAGAAAGGTTTACCCTTGAATCCGGTCCAGGGGAGATAGAGACCAGGGTAATAGACCTATTGACGCCCATAGGGAAAGGGCAGAGGGGATTGATAGTTGCTCCGCCCTATAGCGGAAAGACGGTTATTATGCAGAAGATAGCAAACAGTATTATGAAAAATCAGCCAGAGGTCTATATGATAGTCTTGCTCATAGACGAGAGGCCTGAAGAGGTAACTGAGATGCAGAGGATGGTCAGGGGAGAGGTGATAAGCTCTACATTTGACGAACCTGCAGAGCGCCATGTACAGGTGGCTGAGATGGTCCTTGAAAAGGCAAAGCGCTTGGTAGAACAAAAGAAGGACGTAGTTATACTCTTGGACAGTATTACTAGGCTTGCGCGCGCCTATAATACAGTGGTGCCCCACAGCGGCAAGATACTATCTGGTGGTGTTGACGCAAATGCCCTGCATAAACCAAAGAGGTTTTTTGGTGCGGCAAGGGCCATAGAGGAGGGGGGCAGCCTTACGATAATTGCTACGGCGCTTATTGATACTGGCAGTAAGATGGACGAGGTCATATTTGAGGAGTTTAAGGGCACTGGAAATATGGAATTACAACTGGATAGAAATCTGTTCCAGAGGAGGATATATCCGGCCATTGATATAAGACGTTCTAATACCAGAAGGGAAGAGTTGCTTGTCCCCCAGGATCAGTTGCAAAAGATATGGATACTGCGCAAGGTCTTGAACGATCTGCCTGCGGCCGAGGCTATGGAGCTATTGATAGACAGGCTCAATAAGACAAAGAGCAATAAGGACTTCTTAGACAACCTTTCCAAGATGAAATACTGATGTTTAGAGGCAGAACGTCATATCGCATTGCATCTGTTATTGGCGGCAGTTCCCCTGATGAGTATGCGCTTGGGCTTGCATTTGAGGTGGGAGGAATCGTTGCCTCGAAGGGTTACGTGCTTTTGTGTGGTGGCTTAGGTGGGGTAATGGAGGCTGCTTGTAAGGGTGCCAAGGCAAAAGGCGGCCTTACTATAGGTATACTACCTCAGAAGGAGAAGGACTTTGCCAATCCCTATGTGGATATCGCTATCCCGACGGGGATGGGCTATGCACGCAATGCAATAGTGGCTTATAGTGGAGATGTTGTTATCGCTTTGCCTGGTAGTTATGGCACTCTCTCTGAGATAGGCTTTGCCCTATCAGAGGCGCGGAGGGTGATTGGGATAAAGACCTGGGATATACCGGGTATAGAAAAGATAGATAGCCCATCTGAGTTGTGGGAGCTTTTGTAGTTTATGGAGGTGAGGATATGGTCGGTTTACTCTTTCCAGGACAAGGTGCACAGAAGGTCGGAATGGGAAGGGACCTATACAAGGAAAAGGCCTGGGTAAGGGACTACTATCAGAAGGCCTCGGATATAGTTGGCTGGGATGTTGCAGAGCTGTGTTTCGATGGGCCGCAGGATGTGCTTGACCAGACCAGGTTCTGTCAGGCCGCTATTACGGTGGTTAGCTATGTCTCGTTTCTTTCCTATAGAGAGGGCAATCCAGATATTGAGTTTATCTCAGCAGGACTGAGTCTGGGAGAATTTGGGGCATTACTGTCGGCTGGTGTGCTTGATTTTGAGGCTGTGGTTCGATTGGTAGACTTAAGAGGCAGGCTTATGCAAGAGGCTAGCGAACGCATTCCAGGTGCTATGACCGCGGTTATTGGACTTGACAAGGAGAAGCTCCAGGAGATAGCCCAGGAGACAGGTGTTGCCTTGGCCAACTTCAATGCCCCTGGTCAGATAGTTATCTCAGGCAGACTAGAGGATATAGAGCGGGCCGAGGAGAGGATAAAGGAGGCAGGTGCCAGGCGAGTGGTGCGCCTGCCGGTAAGTGGTGCATTTCATTGTTTCCTATTAAAGGATGCCCAAGAGGAATTGAATAAAGAGATAGATAGGCTTGATTTTAAAGATCCCTCGGTTGGTTTTTTCAGCAGTATCTATGGCCGCAGGGTTGAGAGTGGAGAGGAGATAAAAGATGGTCTCAAGAGACAGCTTGTCAGTCCTACGTTGTGGGAGTCAGCTGTGCGGCAGATGTGCCCGCTGGTTGATTCGTTTCACGAGCTGGAACCCGCTGGCATATTGACCGCTATGGTGCGGAAGATATGCAGGTAAAGGGTTAAGGGATGATATGCCGATTTATCCTGATAGGTTTATAGATGAGTTAAGGCTTCGCGCTGATATAGTCGATGTCATTTCTTCCTATGTGCCCTTGACAAAAGCAGGGGCAAATTATAAGGCATTGTGTCCGTTCCATAGGGAAAAGACCCCTTCTTTTATTGTATCTCCTGAGAAGCAGATATTTCATTGCTTTGGATGTGGAAAGGGGGGCAATGTCTTCGGCTTTGTGATGGAATACGAAAAGGTCTCCTTCCCTGAGGCAGTAGAGCTGTTGGCCAGGAAGTATAATATGCCCCTTCCTGAAAGTCAGAGGCAGAAAACAACTACCAAGGAGGGAGTATCTTTAAAGAATCTGTATGCGATTAATTCATTTGCTGTGAATTTTTATCACAAAAATCTGTTTTCTAAACAGGGCAGGGTTGCCCTTGAGTACCTACTCTCGCGGGGCCTTGATATCGAGGTGATAAAGAGGTTTAAACTGGGATATGCGCGTGATGAATGGGATGAATTCTGTTCCCTGGCAAGGGAGAAAAAGGCATCTGATAAGTTGTTACTGGAATCAGGTCTTGTTGTGGCCTCTGAGAAGGGCGGCTTTTACGATAGATTCAGGAATCGTATTATGTTTCCGGTATTCGATAACCAGTCCCGGGTAGTGGGATTTGGCGGTAGAAGCCTTGGTGAAGAGCAACCTAAATACCTAAATACCCCGGATACAAGGATATTTAAGAAATCAAATCTTCTCTATGGTCTCAATCTTGCCAGACATCACACTGATGAAGGTTATTTTTTCCTTGTGGAGGGGTATATGGATGTAATAGGTCTTAACCGTTGCGGGATAGGAAATGTGGTGGCGTGTCTTGGTACTGCATTTGGAGAAGGCCATATAAGGCTTCTTTCCCGTTATGTCAGGCGATTGGTTCTGGTCTTTGACCCGGATGAGGCAGGGATAAACGCTGCAGTTAGGGCAGTGAGGTTGCTGTTGCCCACTCCGTTGTCTGTGCAGGTACTCTTTTTGCCAGAGGGAATGGATCCAGATGAGTATGTGGGGAGCTATGGCAGAGATGCCTTTCTGGCCCTGGAACCAGTGGATGGTTTTGAGTTTCTTATGGAAACGATTTCAAAAGAGTACGATATGTCTGACTTGAAACAAAAATCACTATTTTTCAAGGAGTTGTTTGAGTTGATTAGTGCTATTGAAAATAGTATAATACAAACTGGTTATCTCTCTGCCCTGGCAGGATTTGCTGGGTTGAAGGATTATGAATTAGCGCGGGAATTCCGTAGTTTTCAGGCGCAGAGACGAGATAATGCATCTCTGCGCAGGAGGGTTCGGGCTTCAGGGAATACGAATATAGGCCTGAGGCAGGGTTTGAGGCCTAAGGGGCCTGAGGCAGAGCTGGTAAAATTGGCACTGCTCTGTCCTGAATACAGGGGACAGATCAAGGATCTGTTGATGCCAACGGATTTTGAGGATGCTGACCTGTTGGAGTTGTGGCAGTCCATACTGGATGCGAATTTTGATATAGGGAGGCTTCAGATAGGCCTGCAGAACGGCGAGATCTCGGTCAGGCCAGAGATTCTGAGCTGGTTTAATGAAATTTTGTTTTCGGAAGTTGCCGATCCCGAGGAAATGATATATACTTCCTCAAAAGTCCTTTTGGATAAGAGGAACGCAAGGAAGATAAAGATATTAAAAGAGGTGATACGTGATAGGTCTAAAAGAGGTGAGGATACGTCTGAGCTTTTGAGGGAGCTGGATGCACTCCTGAAGAAAAGGAGGGATAGGATTGGCCAGAATATCTAAAAATATGGCAGATGAGCTTATTTCGGCAGGTAAGAAAAAGGGATATCTTACCTATGAGGAGATAAATTCTCTGCTTCCGGATACAGTTGTTGATGAGTCGGACATAGATGAGATTTTGAGTCTGTTGGGTGCAGAGGACATAAGGATATTGGATAAGATACCCGAATCAAAACCTGTCACTGCAGAGACAAAGTCTTCTGGTGAGAGATCTCAGGCGACCGATGATCCGGTGAGGCTTTATTTGAAACAGATGGGTCAGATTTCTCTCCTCACTAGGGAGGAAGAGCTTGCCCTGGCGAAGAAGATAGAGGAAAAGGAAAAACGTTTTCACAGGGCAGTGCTTTCCTGTGGTATTGCAAGGCGCAGGATAATAGATCTGGCAGAGAGGATAGCAAACGGTGAGCTAGATCCAGATGACTATATAAAAGGGACTGTCAAAGATAATCCACCCAAGGCAGTTAGAAAGATAAAGCGTTTGCTTACCCAGCTAAAGAAGGCAAGGAGTAAGGAGAAGATAATCGATATAATGATGAAGTTTGGCTGGATCAGCTCGGTTATAGTCAAGATAAGCAATGAGTTCAGGGGTATGATTGAGGAGATAGACCGCCTTGGAGAAGAAATAAAGAGACTCGAGGAGACAAGTAAGGAACGAAGTAAAAACAGGATACAGATATTAAAGGGCAAGCGCAAGGCAATTATAGAGGCATTGAATCAGCCTTTAAAAGAGGCTAGGAAATTATTACTTCAGATAGAAGATTATGAACGCGAGTATAATGCAGCAAAAAAGGAATTGGTAGAGGGAAACCTCAGATTGGTCATAAGCATTGCCAAAAAGTACAGCAACCGCGGGATGTCTTTTCTGGACCTTATCCAGGAAGGCAACATCGGCCTTATGAAGGCCGTGGATAAGTTTGAGTATAAGAGGGGCTATAAGTTTAGCACCTACGCCACCTGGTGGATAAGGCAGGCAATAACCAGGGCGATTGCGGATCAGGCCAGGACTATTCGCATACCCGTGCATATGACTGAGACCATAAATAAGATAATAAGGATTATCCAGGTGTTTGTACAGGAGAAGGGTTGTGAGCCGACTCCTGAGGATATTGCCCAGAAATTAAAGATGCCAGTAGAGAAGGTCAAGGGTATTCTCAAGATAGCCCAGGAGCCGATATCCCTGCAGACACCAATAGGAGACGATGGAGATACATTTTTTGGCGACTTTATCGAGGACAAAATGGCTGCTTCACCATCCAATGCAACTATGGCCTCTATATTGAGAGAAGAGATACGCGATGTGCTGGATACCCTCAACGATCGAGAAAGGGATATCCTGAAGTTGAGATTTGGAATTGATGATGGTTGTCCTCGCACCCTTGAGGAGGTTGGATCTATATTTAAGGTTACTCGTGAGAGGGTGCGACAGATAGAGACAAAGGCCCTCAAGAAATTGCGCCATCCAACCAGGGCGCGTAGACTACAGCAGTACCTGGATCTATTGACCAGCTAGACTGTAGGCCTTTGGTTATGGGGAGTTCTTTTATTGTCCTTGGCACGGATACAGAGGTTGGCAAAACGATTGTCTGTGCAGGCCTGTTACTGGCATTCAGGGTGCTTGGTTTTGAGACGGGCGTACAGAAATGGGTCTCTACCGGAGATAGATTCGGTTTCTCTGAGGATGTTGAGTTTTGTCTACGCACGGCTGGACTGAAAAAAGATTTTTTCCCACTAATAAGGGCCGAACATCTCAACCCCTATTCCTTTGTATATCCTGCTTCGCCCCATTATGCCTCTAAACTGGCGGGGATTAGTATAGATGATGCCAGGATAAAGAGGCTTTACCAGGAATATAAGGATCTTATGGATCTGCTTATAGTCGAGGGAGTAGGCGGAAGCCTTGTTCCCTTAAGAGAGAACCTATTGCTTCTGGACATAGTAGAACAATTAAAACTGCCTGTCGTTCTGGTGGTGAAAAATGTGTTGGGGGCAATAAATCATACATTGCTTTCTATAGAGGCGATAAGACAAAGGTCTATACCTATAATCGGGTTGGTCTACAACGATGCCTTTGGCTGTAACCAAGATATAAAGGCCGATAATATCAAAATAATTAAGAGGCTTTCCAATATACCCCTCCTGGGTCGCCTGCCTTATATGAATCCTATAAGGGATTATCTGGATGTTTTTAAGTCTATTGCCAAGGGATTGAAGAAAAGAATAAAACAATAATCCCAAATTATGCAATAGGGGATTAAAATATAATGGAACTCGTTGTAGGGCAAATTAAAATAACTAAAAACTAAAAACCACAACTCAAGTTTTGAGAAGGGAGGAGGAAGAATGAAGCATGAAGGATTTTTATTTACTAGGGTATTTTTCCTTCTTAATGAAAAATTTCCTTCATTCTCCATGCTCCATTCTTCATTCTTCATTCTTAAGATTTAAGTTTTAAGCTGTGGTTTTGACTTTTGAGATTTGAATTTTGAGTTTTATATGGCCTTACCCTTCAGGATAGCTAGTAGGACTTGGACTCGCCAGGGATTCTTTTTCTTTTCCTTGAATACCTGTAGTATGAGTCGAAGGTAGATCAGAGGAAGGAATTGGGGATAGAATTTCTTTGTAAATAGGAGTTTGTTGCGCATACTATAATAATAGATCTTTTTTTGCAGATCCGTGGGATTGGTTTTATCTTTTAAGGTTGTGCTTTCTTTATGGATTATTGCAGCCCCTGGACAATAGCCTATTCTCCAGCCCTTTTTTTGGCCTCGCAATACCCAGTCTATCTCTTCGAAGAAGAGGAAATAGTCTGCACACATAAGACCGACGGATTCAATAAACTCGCGTTTCACAAACATAGATGCCCCTACGATGTAATTGATTTTCCTTTCAATAAAAGATGGATCCCTATCATACTGGCCCTGATCCATCTCTCCAGCGCCAAGGTGTATGCCCTTTGCCTTAAGCGGGATGTATATCCCACCGATAGCCTG
>JALVWL010000202.1 GCA_027034965.1 Candidatus Omnitrophota bacterium | reverse complement strand
GGATTCTAATGTATAATCCGGGATGATAAGTCTGAGATATGAAAGACAGGCTAAGAGCTAAAAAAACGCAACACAAGTTTTTAGGATGGATGAGGGAAAAGCAGACATAGAGGAGGAAGGATAAGGGAGACAGAATGTTGATGTGTGGCCGGGTTTAATGCTTGATAATGTTGAGTGGATCTTGTTATGGTTGTAGGGATAAGAAGTGTTGGTATAATCGGAGCCGAAGTCTTTGATGTGGAGATAGAGGTAGATGCGAGTATGGGCCTGCCCGGGGTTGTTGTGGTCGGGCTTCCTGATACGGCTGTAAAAGAGAGTAAGGAGAGGATCCGTTCTGCTATAAGGAATTCAGGCTTTAGCTTTCCCAAGAATAAGCTGACCATTAGTCTGGCGCCTGCCGATATAAAGAAAGAGGGGACATTCTTTGATCTGCCAATTGCACTGGCTGTCCTTGCTTACCAGGGATTGTTCGAACCTGAGTTGTTATCCCATTTTTTGGCAGTAGGTGAACTTTCTCTAGATGGGAATCTCAGACCGATTAAAGGGGCATTGGCCATAGCCGATAGTGTCAGAGGAGATAAGATCCTGCTTTTACCGAAGGAAAATGAGTTGGAGGCAGCCTTGGTAGAAGATGCCAGGGTCATTGGGGTGAGGTCATTGATAGAGGCAGTGGATGTGGTTCGCAGCTATCCAGATGGATTGGAGTTTGCGCACATAGATAGAGATGGCCTCTGGGAACAGGGTTTGTGGCATTCCCTGGATTTTAGTGATGTGAAAGGTCAAAGGCTGGCCAAGCGGGCAGCTGAGATATGTGCAGCTGGAGGACACAATTTTTTGATGATAGGTCCTCCGGGTTCAGGGAAGACAATGATTGCCAAGAGGATTCCGACAATAATGCCGAGGCTTTCTCTGGATGAGGTTATTGAGACTACACGTATCCATAGCATAGCGGGTTTGTTGAAAGGGAATCTTGTGCTTTTCCCTCCAATCCGTAGTCCGCACCACACCAGTAGTGCGGTCTCTATCATAGGTGGGGGCAATCCCCCTTCTCCAGGTGAGATAAGCCTGGCCCATAATGGAGTCTTGTTCCTGGATGAGCTGCCGGAGTTTCGCAGGGATGTCATAGAGGCCCTGCGTGAGCCGTTAGAGGAGGGTTTGGTGCGGATATCCAGGGCTGGCTATACGTCTGTCTTTCCTGCGAGGTTTATATTTGTTTGTGCGATGAATCCCTGCCCTTGTGGCTACTATGGTAGCAAGAGAAAGGAATGCAATTGTTCTCCCTATAGTATCCAGCGATATATGCGAAAGGTCTCTGGTCCTTTATTGGACAGGATAGATTTGCAGGTATATGTTTCTGATATAGATGCAAAGGACCTCTATGGCGAGAATGAAGATGCCTGTGAATCATCTATCCAGATAAGACAGAGGGTTGAGGCGGCGAGGCGTATGCAGCTAGAGAGATTTGATGGTACAGGTATCCGGTTGAATTCTCAGATGCGGGATAGGGATGTAAAAAGATATGCTCGTCTCTCTAAATCGGCTGAGTCTATATTGCGCAAGGCAGTGGATTCATTTGCCCTTTCTGCAAGGGCATACAATAAGGTAATAAAGACTGCTCGCACTATAGCGGATCTTGCGGCCAGTAATAGGATAGAAGATGCCCATATCCTCGAGGCCCTGAATTTCAGGATGACAGTACTATGAAACAGAGACTCATCCAGAGACAACGCCTAGAGGTACGGCTTACACCTCAGATGCATCAATTCTTAAAGGTAATTCAGATGCCGGTACAGGAGTTGTCGGCCTATCTAGAGATGGAATTACAAGAGAATCCCTTACTCGAGGAACTTATGCCTGATGATAATGGAGAAGATGTATTAAATCCAGGAGAAGATGGGGATAAATATTTTGAAGAGGACTTATTTACGCCTATAAAGGAACAGTATTATGATGTCCAGCAAAAAAGTCCTATCCCTATTAAGGCAGAAGAAAACTGGCGTGAGAGGTTATACAGAAATATATCTACCCTCTTTGATTCAGAAGAAGATGTTCAGATAGCCAGGTTTATTATATTTAATCTAAATAATAATGGTTTCCTTACAGTTGGGACTGCAAGCCTTGCTGAGATGTTGGCGGTATCCCAGGGTCATATTGAACGGGTCCTTGATGTTATAAAGAAAAATTGTATGCCTGGGATAGGTGCAAGGGATGTAAGGGAGTGTCTTTTACTCCAGATAGAGAGATGTGAGGGGAAGGACTCGGTCGTATATCGGATAGTAGATGAGGCCTTTACAGACCTTATCAAACGTAGGTATAGGAAGATAGCCAGGGCAATGAGGGTTCCATTAAAGCAGGTCTTGTTTACCGCTCAATCTTTGAGGCGGTACTATACCAGCCCAATAATAGATAAGGGCCAGATGTGTTGTGTCTATCCAGAGTATGAGGTCAGGATAGTGGATGGGAATATACAGATAGAGAAATTGAATTGGCGTATGCCGAATGTCAGGTTGAATCAGGCCTATCTGCGTTTGTTGCGCTCTCAACCAGATAAGGAGACCCGTGAATTTTTGCAAAATTATCTGCGCAGGGCAAAGGACCTTTTGCAAGCCCTCGATGAACGCCATAGGAAGATGATGGATTTACTGGAATTTCTGACGACGAGACAAAGGGGGTTTGTTGAGAATGGTTATTCTTTTTTGAGACCTCTTACATTAAAGGATGCTGCCGATTATACTGGTATGTCTGAGTCTACGATAAGCAGACTGGCCAATAATAAATATGTGCAATTACCCTGGGGTTGTGTCAGATTAAAGGAATTCTTCCTCAATCCCCTTTCCTATACTAATGAAACGCCTAAGGCAATGATTCTGGAGCTTATCAAGGAGATAATCTCTTCCTCTGATAAGAGACTCTCCGATGAGGCTATTCGCAAGAAGCTCCTCCAGCAGGGCATTCAGCTTTCTAGAAGGACCGTGAATAAATATAGAAATGAGTTGAGAAAGTCGCAGGGACTGGATAGTTAATGTAATTGAAATATCGTGATATGGATAGTAAAATAGGCGTGCTGTGTGTTTTATTCAAGAAGAAAGGTGGCGCAGGGAAAGAGAGGAGGGCAATTGTGAGGAGATATGTCTTTTTGCTGGCATTGATGCTGGTTTTCTGGTGTGGCAAGGGATTTTCTTTTGACCATGGGGACTGGCAATTGTGGGTTACTGAGACGGTTTCAGGGGATCTTAATGATAACTGGGGTGTTTCTCTCCTTGAAGAGGAGCGCTATGGCGATGATATGAGCTACTTTTATCAGCACCATACGGACCTTGGCCTGACCTATAAATTAGATAAAGTAAATAAGATATCCTTGCATATGAAATATATATCGCTGAAGAAAAAAGGTGAATGGACTGATGAGTACAGACCTTATATAAACTTTGTCCATAAGTTTACTCTTTTTGAGCTTAAATGGTCTAATAAGACCCAGTTGGAATTCAGACACCAGGAGCACAATAAATTTTATCGATTCAGAGAAAAGTTGACACTTAAACTTCCAAAATTGTGGAATAAAAAATTATCACCCTTTGTTTCAAATGAGATTTTTATGGATACTGAGACAGAAAAGATAAATCGCAATCGCTTTTCGGTGGGTGTCAAGTTTAAACTTATCAAAGACTTCTCAGGTACGATATATTATCTCTGGCAGACAGATAGAAAGGTTGATTGGAAGAATACAAATGTTTTGGGTATAAAGCTTGGTTACAAATTTTAAAAGGCCTTGGGAGGTATTATGGTCAATGCAATGGTATTAACTAGGTTTGCGGTGGGTAAGGAGAAGAGCGCCCTTGAGGCTGTAAAGGCTATACCAGGGATAAAGGAGATAAAGACGGTCTTTGGTGCATGGGATGCTGTGATATTGGTAGAGGCAGACGGCCTAAAAGAACTGGCGGATGTTGTGGTCGATCGAATCAGATCTGTGGATGGTGTGATAGGGACTGAGACGCTAGTAGAGATAGGTATTGGATAGAGTCCCTATTGAATCTTTCCTAAAGGAGCGGTAGATGGTATCAGTTGTTGTACTTGTCTTATTAGGAATTATCTTTGCCTTTCTTCTTTTCCTTGTGTCAAAGATATTTTATGTGCCCGTGGATGAGCGTATTGCTCGAGTTGAGGAGATGTTGCCTGGTGCCAACTGCGGGGCCTGTGGTTGTGCAGGGTGCGCTGACTTTGCCGTTAAACTCGTAAAAGGGGAGCTTGTCCCTGCGAATTGTCCGGTCTCTTCTGAGGAACGGAGAAAGAAAATAGCTGAATTCCTGGGGATTGCCCATCAGGAGGGTGATCGCTTCTATGCCTTTGTGCATTGTGGCGGTGTATTGGACAAGGCTGTCCAGAGGGCTGAATACCACGGGGTGAAGGACTGCCTTTCTGTGGATATGCTTTTGAAGGGCGATAAGGGCTGTGTGTTTGGTTGTCTGGGATATGGTGACTGTGTAAGGGTCTGTCCATTTGATGCCATCCATATAATCGATGGTGTAGCAGTGGTTGATAGGGATAGGTGTACTGGGTGTGGTAAGTGTGTCTCTGCCTGTCCGCGCGGGATAATAGAGTTGGTTCCGATGAAACAAAGGGTCTTTGTGCGCTGTTGGTCTACTGACCTGGGCAAGGATGTTATGCCGGTCTGCAAGGTGGGTTGTATTGCCTGCCGCAGGTGTGAGAAGGAGTGTCCGGTTGGCGCCATTGTTGTCACTGATAACCTGGCCCGAATAGATTACGAAAAATGTATAAATTGTGGTAAGTGCGTGAAGGTCTGTCCTACAAAGGCAATAATAACCCTCGACTCGAGTTCTTGAAACTTGAATAAGATATATCAATATGGATTCCCTTCTCCTGACCGGACAGTATCTTGCGATAGTGCTCCTTATGGCACTGGAGAGTTCTTTTTTCCCTTTTCCTAGTGAGATAGTTATCCCACCGGCTGGGTATTTCGCAGCAAGGGGAGATCTAAATATTGGGCTCGTTGTCTTTGCTGGCACCTTTGGGTCTCTTCTAGGGGCGCTTTTTAATTATTGGTTGTGTTTTAGGTGGGGTGAGAGGATTATATTAAGGCTGGGCAGGCGTTTTGGGATAACGCCTGAACGTATAGAGTGGTTGAAGAAATACTTTGCTGAACACGGTGAGATTACTACCTTTGTGGGCAGGGTTATCCCAGGGATAAGGCAGTATATCTCTCTGCCTGCAGGGATTGCCAGGATGAGCATATTGCGATTTTCTCTCTATACCTGCTTGGGGGCTGGGATATGGGTTACTATACTGGCCTATGTGGGTTTTTATGTAGGCAAAAACGAGGCCCTGGTCAGGGCAGTCTTACGACGCTATTATCCCTTTCTCTTTCTGGCAATTGCCTGTGTTGTGGCTGCTTATGTATTTCTTTACAAGCGTAGAAAGAGAGTTGTTGATTGTCAGGACAATGAAAAATAATGAACCAACCCTTGCTCCGTGATAAATTATCAGGCTTTTTACTTGACAAAGTCGTTTTTTCTGCTATTATTTTAGCAGAGATAAGTATTGAGTGCTAATTTCTAGAGAGGTGGTGGAAATCACGATAACTTATTACGCGTCAAGTGGTTTTGTTTATCGTTGCAATTTTTGCAATTACCGAAAATAGACCGATATAGGAGGCGATGATTATGAATATGGATAAATTTACGGTAAAGGCTCAGGAGGCGATTCAGGAGGCCTTGAGCATTGCCCAGTCTGGGGGGCATCAACAATTGAGGCCTGAACACCTGGCAGTTGCCCTATTGTCCCAGGAAGGCGGGGTTGTGCCTGCGGTCCTTTCGAAAATGGGGGTGCAGACACGGCCGATAATAGATGATATAAATCGACTTTTAGATAAGCTGCCTAGGGTTCAGGGCGGTCAGGTCTATATGTCCAGTGAGTTGAATAATATCTTGACTTCCTGTGAGAAAGAGGCAAGGGAGTTAAAGGATTCCTATATAAGTACAGAGCACCTGTTTCTGGCTATTATATCCAGTACTGGTGCCATAGAGCTTAATCAGATATTTTCTAGGTATGGTATTACGAGAAAGGCCTTTATGCAGGCTATGCTTGAGGTAAGGGGCGGTCAGAATGTTACTGACCAGAGTCCAGAAGATAAGTATGAGGCACTGGAGAAATACGGTCGTGACCTAACGGCCCTTGCCCGTGCCGGAAAGCTCGACCCTGTTATTGGCAGGGATGAGGAGATAAGGCGTGTCATACAGGTATTATCCCGAAGGACGAAGAATAATCCGGTCCTTATTGGCGAGCCAGGTGTGGGTAAGACGGCCATTGTTGAGGGCCTTGCCCAGAGGATTGTCTCTGGTGATGTGCCTGAGGGATTGAAGAACAAGCGCCTGATAGCCCTGGATATAGGGGCCTTGCTTGCAGGTGCAAAGTTCAGAGGGGAGTTTGAAGAAAGGTTGAAGGCGGTATTGAAGGAGATAGAAAAACGCGAGGGCCGGATAATACTGTTTATAGATGAGATACACACGGTTGTTGGCGCAGGCAGGGCAGAGGGGGCGGTCGATGCCGCTAATATGCTTAAACCTGCCCTGGCAAGGGGGATACTGCGCTGTGTTGGTGCGACTACCCTTGATGAGTACCGCAAGTATATTGAAAAGGATGCGGCATTAGAGAGGCGCTTTCAACCGGTGTATGTGAAGGAGCCCTCGGTTGAGGATACGATAGCCATCTTGCGTGGTTTGAAGGAGCGCTACGAGGTTCACCATGGCGTCAGGATAAAGGATGCCGCACTTATAGCCGCTGCAGTGTTGTCCCATCGATATATCTCTTCCAGGTTTTTGCCGGATAAGGCAATTGATTTGATAGACGAGGCAGCCAGTCGTCTGCGCATAGAGATCGACAGCCGCCCTCAGGAGATAGACGAGATAGAGAGACGAATTCTGCAGCTGGAGATTGAAAGGCAGGCATTGACCAAGGAGAGCGATGAGGCCTCTAAGGAGAGGTTGGCGAATATAGAAAAGGAACTGGCGGATCTAAGGGAGAAGTCCGCGGCCCTTACTGCTAAGTGGCAGAAGGAGAAGGAGATTATCTCCAGTATAAGGCAGATAAAGGCCAGGATAGAGGAGCTCAGAAATGAGGAGTCTTTCGCCCAGAGAGAAGGGAATTTGCAGAAGGCCGCTGAGATACGCTATGGGGAGATCCCTCGTCTTCAGAAGGAGCTTGAGGAGGCCAATCAAAAGCTCGAGGAGCTTCGCAGACAGGGAAAGCTTCTCTTGAAGGAAGAGGTCGATGAGGAGGATGTTGCCGAGATTGTATCTAAGTGGACGGGCATACCGGTTGCCCGTTTGATGGAAGGTGAGGCAGAAAAGCTTGTCCATATGGAGGAACGCCTGAAGCAGAGGGTCGTTGGACAGGATGAGGCAGTGAGTCTGGTTTCCTCTGCGATAAGGCGTGCACGTGCGGGTATAGCTGATCCCAATCGTCCGATCGGGAGTTTTATGTTTATCGGACCGACGGGTGTTGGTAAGACAGAACTTGCACGTGCCCTTGCGGAATTCCTGTTTAACGACGAGAAAGACATCGTCAGGATTGATATGTCTGAATATATGGAGAAGCACAGTGTGGCGCGGCTTATCGGTGCCCCACCTGGTTATGTGGGTTATGAAGAGGGTGGTCAGCTTAC
>JALVWL010000201.1 GCA_027034965.1 Candidatus Omnitrophota bacterium | reverse complement strand
TTCTTATCTCATCATTGCTTTCAAAATAGGCTGGAGGCAAACCGCCTCTAAGAATAAATTTCTCAAGCCTAAAGTTGCGGGGTTTTATCTGTTGCAAAAACTCCCAACACTTCTTAACGGACTTTATATTTACAATGTCTATAAAATCTACATCGCCTCTTTGTTCCCTGGAAAGTAATTCCTTAACTGTAAATGGAGACATCTGGACAAAGACAATCCTGCCAGCCAAGGTTTCAGAAATAAATGGCAAGCTCGTAATATTCGCAGAACCAGTAATAAGGAACTGCCCAGCTCTTTTCTTCCTATCCACAACCTGTTTTATCGCGCTGAGCAAAACTGGCACTTTTTGAATCTCATCAATAGTAATATGCCCTGACTGCTCAACAAAAGAAAGGGGATCTTCCTGGGCAATCATCACATTGGTAGGATCATCTAAAGTCAAATACAACCGATTCTCTTTAAGAAGATCGCGAACTAGTGTAGTCTTTCCTGTCTGCCTGGCCCCTACTACAGCAACCACAGGAAATTTTTTCAGATACCTTTTTAGTGTTGTCAGCTGAAGCCTTTTTATCCTCTTCATACCTTGTATTTTAACCACTTAATGGTGAAAATGCAAGGTATTTTATTAAACCCGGATTATGCATTAGAATTCTTTTCTTTCCAGCGATTGTTAATCAGCCCTCTATTTTCTTATCTAAATTAAACTCAAAAGTCAAATCTCAAATCTCAAAACCACAGCTTAAAACCTAAGCATGAAGGATGGAGCATGGAGAATGGAGGAAATTTTTTATTAAGAAAGAAAAATATCCCAGTAAATAAGAATCCTTCATGCTCCCTTCTCCCTTCTTCATCCTCAAAATTTGAGTTGTGGTTTTTAGTTTTTACTTTTTAGTTTTTAGTTATTTTAATTTGTCCCACAACGGCTTCCATCATATCACAAATTCCTATTGCATATTTTGGGATAAAACTTTTGATCTATTCCTGCCTCAAAAACCCGCGCACATCAGCGAAAAATTTCTCCAGAGGCAGGACCGTTATAGCATCATAATAGAGTCTTTTGTTTCCGCCATAGAGCAAAAATCCTTTTGCCTGAGGATAGTCTTTTAAAAATAATCTTAAGCCAGTCAGGTCTCTATCAGTAATAACCGATTTTTTCTTTACCTCTATCGCCAGAAATCCTTTTTCGCCGTAGAGAATAAAGTCAACCTCTACGCCGCTATGCGTCCTCCAGAAATAGATTTCATAGCCTAAATCATAGTAATCATTAGTTGCCTTCAATTCATGCAAAACCATTGTCTCAAGGCCTATGCCGTCAATCTCATCTGGAGAATCAAGAGGGCCTTTGGGTCTTAAGGTTTGATAAATCCCGACATCAAAGTAGTAAAATTTGTTGTGTTTTACGTTTTTTCTCTTAGCCTTCTTGGTAAATGCGGGGAGGAAATAGGCAATCAGCAGGTCCTCCAAAATAGAGAAATAATTCTCCGCTACTTTACGGCTTACAGAACACTCTTTTGCTACGTTAGAGATATTTAAAACAGAACCTTGAGAAAAACTGGCAACCTGCAAAAACCTGCTAAATGCAGGTAGGTTTCTGGTCAATCCCTCTTGCAATACCTCTTGCAGGATATAGGTTGAGACATAGGACTGCAGATATTTCTTTTTATCTTCCTCCTGATATATAGCC
>JALVWL010000200.1 GCA_027034965.1 Candidatus Omnitrophota bacterium | reverse complement strand
AGATACAACAACGATTTTCCTCATTCATCGCTTAATTACAAGACACCTTGTGAATTTGAAAAAGAATGTTTGGCTTTTGCGAAAATTTAACTTGACTAACGGGGAGCAGTACAAGATGACAAAAAAGGTATTTGATTAACAGGGCGAAGGAAGGTGAAGAATTCTAATGCATAATCCGGAATAATCTAGTTAATATGAGGAAACGGTTGGCATATCTCATAGTGATTATCTGGATGGCCTTTGGTCCATGGGCAGAAGGCTCTGTGGCGGCCCAGGCCGTAAATACGACACCGGTTAATGCTGAGGAATCTGTCCAGGATGAGAGGGAAGGCAGTCTCCCTGATTGGCTGGAGAGGCCCGATGACTCTGTGAGTGCTCCTGTTCAGGCAGGGGTCTCCTATTGGATGATTATGGCCTTTCTTCTAGCCTTGTTGTTGCTTTCTCTTTGGGTCTTTAATCGGTTGTCTAAAAAGGCAGTACCTGTAAGTGGCGTAGGGATACGCGTCCTGGCGCGCCATTATCTCTCGCCCAGGTCGTTTTTGTGCGTGGTTGAGGTCGATGGAGAGAGATTGTTGTTGGGTGTCAGCGACGGCGGTGGGGTTTCTCTGATTACCTACCTGGATCATGGACGGGAGTTTAAGGAGATAATCCGAAGGGAGATAGGAGAGGAACCCAGGACAGTCGCTCAGCAAGGTTCAAGACAGGAATATGAGGGGTTTATGCGGGAACTAGAGGGACAGATTAGGGATCTAAAGGCCGCTATCCAGAAGAGGATCTCGGATGTCTAAGGCTAAGTTCGTCTTTATTGCGATTGTAGTGGGATTGTTCCTGGTAGGGCTGCTTGCTGTAAATGGACTTTGTGCTGATTGGTGGGTGCCGAAATTTACCTTTATTGATAAGGCCAGTTCTCCCCAGGATGTGAGTTTCACTGTACAGTTATTCTTGCTGTTTACGGTCCTGTCCCTGGCGCCGTCGATTGTCCTGATGATGACCTCTTTTTTGAGGATTATCATTGTCTTTGCCTTTTTGAGGCATGCCCTGGGCACACAACAGCTCCCCCCAACCCAGATTTTTGTAGGCCTGGCACTCTTTCTCACTGCAATGATAATGACGCCGGTCTGGAGGGATGCCAATGCAACCGCCATACGTCCCTATCTGGATGGAAAGATAAGCATTGGAGAGGCGGCCGAACGTATACAGCGTCCCTTTAAGAGGTTTATGCTGAAACAGACAAGGACAAAGGACCTGGCGCTATTCTACTCTATCTCAGGGCTGAGACCTCCAGATAGAAAGGAAGATGTACAGATGATGGTCTTGATACCGGCATTTGTTATAAGTGAGCTCAAGACGGCCTTCATTATAGGGTTTATGCTCTATGTGCCGTTTTTGATAATAGATATGGTGGTTGCCAGTGTATTGATGGCAATGGGTATGATGATGTTGCCGCCGATAATGATCTCTCTTCCATTTAAACTGCTCCTCTTTGTGTTGATAGATGGCTGGCATCTGCTCGTTGGTTCGCTGGCGGCTAGTTTTCGATAGATTAGGTTTATCCCAAATTGCACAATAATATTAACTAAAAACTAAAAACGCAAAACTAAAAACCTGTACTGCTCCCCGTTAGTCAAGTTAAATTTTCGCAAAAGCCAAACATTCTTTTTCAAATTCACAAGGTGTCTTGTAATTAAGCGA
>JALVWL010000199.1 GCA_027034965.1 Candidatus Omnitrophota bacterium | reverse complement strand
CTACTCCAGGAATAAGTATGTTTACCATCATCTAAGAACACTATTCGCGGCCTATTAGGATTCCTTAAACTACACTTTTCATCTGTTTCAAGAGATATCCGCAAAAATCCTGGATTCCGTATTTTAGCCTCTGGAGACACTATCCAGATATCAGTATAAGGGTGTCTATTCACTTGTGCATATTCAACAAGCCTGGACGTAGCAAAGAGGCTATTCCCTTTCCAATAACAATACTCATCTCTTTCAGCGCCAAACGTATAGCTTAAACAAGCATTAATATCCTTTATCGTCATAGTCGCCCGTCTAGTTAATAATCTAGAATCATTGGAACTATTTTCTGTAATAGCACTATTCCCAGACTTGTCTTTATCACTAGTATGTATATTAGCAATGACAATATCTAGCTGAGACTTTAAATCCTCTATGAACTTAGCTATAGACTCATAAACAAGCATTTCAAGCCTGCTTTCATCTATATCCCAAGCAGAAAGAAGCCCATCTATTTCACGCCTAGTATCTATATCGTACAAATCATAAGGGAGAAGTACATCTTTGTTTGCTATAGAGATTAATTTCCTGGCCGCATCCTGAATCTGCCCCTCTTCTAAAGACACAACAACATCTAATAAAACATTAAAGCTTTCCAATACAAGTTCATCTAGGTTATCTCTCTGTATAAGCTTATACAATCCCCCTATATGCACTATTGCATCATAATAATTCCCTTCCAATATACTAGTTTCAAGAAGACTATAGTAAAATATTATTGTCATATCTGAATTATTTTTCCTAACACTGATGAGTTCTTTTTCTAATTCTTCTAATGCCAAGCGTCCCTTATAATACAGAGAGAGAAGGTGCTCGACTCTTCGTATAGTATCAGGGAAGAGACTGTTTTTTGTGACAAGGTAAACCAATCTAAAAACATTAAGCTTGGCAGGATATTTCTCCCCCATTGATTTTATTGCAGAAGAAGTCTTCCCCTTGGCAAAAGATGCCTCAATCCGCCTCTTAAATAAACGTTGCCTCCCTCTTGGCCTTTTGTTCCCTTCTGTCCTATAGAACCCATTTACAATCCTTTGCGCTTCCACCCCTTTAGGATACCTTCCCTTAATATAAATCACATAAACTATATCAACGATAGTAGGCATAGTTTTTTCTCGGGTCAAAACAGGATTTTTCTTCTTAGCGATATTATATTGCTCCTGTTGCTTATCCTCTTTATGCAACAGTCCATACACATATCCTATTCCCACGTGCCCTTCCCAACTCTCAGGCAATATCTCCAGAGATTTACTATAATCTTCTAAGGCATTGTCATATTCACCCAAAAGCGTATATACATTTCCTCGATTATGATAAAGAGCAGATGCCAGATCCATAACCAATCGATTTGAATTGCTCCTTAAGATTCCATCTACTATATCTATCATAGGATTATATGTATCTAGAGCCGCTCTTATCTCATTAATATGCATTATGCACACACCTACATTGTTTCCAATTAATGCGTTTATTAGTAAATCAACTGCTGTAGATACCTGTGAGTTTAGTGTAGCGGCATCAGCATAAGTCCTTATCGCACCTCTATAATTGCCTCTAAAATATGATTCTAGGGCTTTGTCTAATAGAGCCTGCATCGCGATCGACCAAATTACATTAGACTTATCTACAAACATATTAGATTTAGGTTT
>JALVWL010000198.1 GCA_027034965.1 Candidatus Omnitrophota bacterium | reverse complement strand
GCAGTATTATAAGAAATACGAAAATCAGAACAAGCCGATATATCTGATAGGGATAAAGATAGACAGCAAGGAGAGGAATATAGTTGGATTTGAATGGGAAAGGATGAATTGAGGATGGAGAAGGAAGGATGGAGCATGAAGGATTCTTATTTACCTAGGTATTTTTCATTCTTAATAAAAAATTTCCCTCATTCTCCATGCTCCATTCTTAATATAAAAATACGAGGTAGGCTATGAATATAGAGGAGATGTGGCAGAAGGCAGTGCAGGGGACAGAGGTGCACAGGGCCAGGCTTGATTACCTTCATACCTTTCGCCCGACTGATTTGGAGTATATAATGCTCTCTAAGTCTGATATATCCGATTCAGATACGGTAGTGCGTAAGGGAATGATACAGGTTATGCAGCCAGTGATAATAGTGCCGCCTGATTACCCTATATTTGAGGGGTTTGACTTCAAGGATGATATTGGTCTGGAGGCAGATTCTATCCGGGCATTTTTATATATGCGGGGGGTAAGGCTGCCTTCTTTAAAGTACTATAACCAGACCTATACCCTGGATGTAATGGAGCTGCCGCTCTTGGATGCCATTGCCAGGACGAAAAATGACCTGGAGAGGAGAGAGGATACGCGTACCGGCCTTATTGTCGGGCCCAACGATGTGTGGCAGTTTTCCCTGTTGATATACGTTGCCTCTATGGTCGATCGCTCCTTTGAGAATGATTTAAGGAGATTAAAGGAAAGGCAGGACTGATATGCGTGTAGGCATTGACCTGGGTGGTACGAATACCAAGATAGGCCTCGTTGATGAGAATGGCAAACTGGTGGAGCGGTTTTCATTCTCTACTAGGGACTTCAGCAGGCCTAACAATTGGGTCAAGAGGTGTCTTTTGGAGTTAAAGGGCATTAAGGGGATCAAGAGTATAGGGATTGGTGTGCCGGGCGCGGCTGATTTCGAGAATGGTCGAGTGCTTTATCTGCCAAATCTGCCCGGATGGGAGGGTTTTAAGATAGTGGAAAAGCTAAAGTTGGGCCTGAAGAGGGATGTTAAGGTGGCCGTGGACAACGATGCCACCTGTATGGCAATAGCTGAGCACCAATTTGGCGCGGCAAAGGGGTATAGAAATGCAGTATGTATTACCCTGGGAACGGGTGTTGGCGCAGGGCTTATTCTAGAGGGCAAGGTCTATAGGGGAGCCAGGGGCGTAGCAGGAGAGTTGGGTCATTTCCCTCTCGTTCCCTGGGGAAAGAATTGTTCCTGCGGTGGTAAAGGGTGTCTGGAGAGATATGTGGGCAACAGGACGCTTTTGTCCTGGGCGCGCCGCAATGGTATTCTCAAGAAGGGTCAGTCCCTGGAGGATGTAACGGCCAGGGCAAAACAGGGCGATAATGCTGCTATTGAGTTCTGGAATAAAGTGGCCTATACAATGGCCCCGGTTTTGATTGGCGTGGTTAATCTGCTTAATCCTGATATAGTGGTTGTCGGAGGCGGGGTCTCTGGTGCGGGTAGGTTTGTCCTTTCCCCGCTTAAGGACTATGTAAAGGCATTTGCAATGAAGGTGCAGGCAAAGTCTGTGAAGATAGTTCAGGCGAAACTGAAGAACGATGCAGGCCTCATCGGCGCGGCTATGCTTCTGGATCTGTGAAATGGAGTTTGATAGAATGGATATGATGAAGCCAAAGAAATTACCCATAGGCGTGCAGGATTTTAGAGAGATAAGGGAGGAAGATTATCTCTATATAGATAAGACAGGGCTGATTTACAAGCTCATTACTTCTGGCAAGTATTATTTTCTCTCCCGTCCGCGCAGATTTGGAAAGAGCCTGCTCGTATCTACTTTGAAATACCTGTTTCAAGGGGAAAAGGAATTATTTAAGGGGTTATACATCTATGATAAATATGATTTTCTGAAATATCCAGTTGTGCATATTTCATTTAGAGGAGAGATGAGAAGCCCGCAGGAGTTGATAAAGAGGATATTGCATTTGTTGGAGAACAATCAGAAAGAATTAGGCGTGAATTGTAAGAATAGGGATAGCTGTTCAGATTGTTTCGAAGAATTAATAAAAGGAGCCTACGAAAAGTACAACCAGAAGGTCGTAATCCTGATAGACGAATACGACAAGCCCATCATCGACAACATAGACCAGATAGAAGTAGCGATGGAGAACCGAAACATCCTGCGGGGCTTGTATTCCATAATAAAGGATATGGATCCATATATAAAATTTGTCCTTCTGACAGGCGTGACCAAATTCTCCAAGGCAGGGATATTCTCTGGTTTGAATAATCTAGAGGATATAACCCTTGTTCCGGAATTCGGCAATCTGTTAGGGATAACCCAGGCAGAATTAGAGGACTATTTTGGCGATGTTTTCAGAGAAAAGGGAGTTGATTTAGAAGAGGTGAGGGAATGGTATAATGGGTATAACTTTTTAGGGGATCTAGTATACAATCCCTTTGATCTGCTATTATTCGTGAAACACAAATTTGAATTTGACTCATACTGGTTTTCAACTGGTACGCCTAAATTTCTGATAGATGTAATAGATAAGGGCAATTTTTACGTGCCAAGGCTTTCGGGATTAAGAATAAGCAAGACAATGTTGGATAGCTTTGACATAGATAATATGCTGCCTGAATCAGTATTATTTCAATCCGGATATCTTACAATAGAGAAGCAGATAAAATTAGATTTTGGGGGATACGAATACGAATTACGGCTGCCAAACAAAGAGGTGCGAATAAGCCTGATGGATCACATAATGGAATATTATCTAAAAGTTCACGAAGCAAGACAGAGGAAGACGGATTTATATCGGGCACTGGCGAATGCGGATATAGAAAAATTGCGACAAGAGATAGAATGTCTTTTAGCGAGCATCCCCTATCATAACTACACCAAGAACGAATTGAGCCAATACGAAGGCTATTATGCTAGTGTTATTTACGCCTATATGCAGAGTCTTGGATTTACGATGATAGCAGAAGACGTAACCAACCGCGGCAGGGCAGATCTGACGATGATAATGAAGGATAAGATCTACATCTTCGAGATAAAGGTAGACACGAACGAAAGCCCGATAAAGCAAATAAAAGAGAGGCAGTATTATAAGAAATACGAAAATCAGAATAAGCCGATATATCTGATAGGGATAAAGATAGACAGTAAAGAGAGGAATATAGTTGGATTTGAATGGGAGAAGATGAATTGAGGAGGAAGAATGGAGCATAGAGAAGGGAGGATTTTTATTTAATAAAAAATTTTCTCTCCATTCTTCATTCTCCATTCTTCATCCTTTATTCTTGATAAAAAGAACAATACTTGATTAGCAACGCAAAGAAGAAAAGAATTCTATGGTATAATTGGAACAAGAAAGGTAAATTCTATAACCTACAGGAGGGGAGTATGAATCTAGGACAGTTCAAGGATATGGCTTCTATGATGAAGTTGGCCCAGGAGGCAAAGAAGCAGCAGGCAAAACAGGACAAGATGCTCCAGGAAAACAACGAGCTCTTAAAACGCATCTCCAGGACGCTGGATGAGATATTAAAAGAGCTGAGAAGCAAGAGATAAACACAGCTCGGTTGTTATGGTTAAAGCGCTGTATTCTATGTCTTAAAATAATATGTTTATTCGTTATTGTTTTTTTGTTATATTTATAATAGCCTTGCTTTTTATAAGGTTAGCGAGTTTTTGGGGGTTAAGATCTTTTAAGGCGGATGTCCAGCGTATTGTCTATATCGAATTTGTGAGAATTAAGGGAATTGGGGAGAAGAGGGCGATTGAGAGATTGTTGGCTATGTGAGGAGTTGTGTTGCCTGGTATCTGGCTGATATCTGCGCTATTTTTCCTTTCAGCAGTATTGTGGGGCGTTGATATATTATTCATCGGTGTCCCTGCCTTTATCTTTTTGGCCTTTCTCCTGTTAAGGCGATCCTTGTTTTCAAAGGCCGGCCTGGTGGTATTTTCAGCTATTATATGGGCTGGGTTTGGTTCATTCATTTCTTATAATATCGTCTCTTCTCCTGCCGAGGTTATACCGCCCAAGACTGTATTTACGGTCCATGGAATAGTACGCACACTGGATATAGGCAACAGGCAAAAGGCGCTTGTCGATGGCCAATATATCGAGATAGGCGGCAAGAGGGTGGCTTTTCCTTTTTCCTTCTGGGTGATAAATCGTAGTCCTTCGGGGTGGAGTGATGCAGTAGTCGGCTCTCAGATAGGAATGAATGTATATTTTACTGGCAAATCATTTGTTTTTATACCCTCAACAGTATCCGCAACACCTGTACTTATTGGTAGGTTATACTATTTTCTGTACAGATTGAGGCATATGGCCTATGTACTGGCGAGAAACCTCAGCCTTGATGCCAGGAGTATTATATCCGCTGTGCTATTCGGTATAAAGGATGGAAGTTTCTATCAACTGAGAAGAGCGTTTAATGCCGTTGGCGCAGGTCATATCCTGGCTATAAGCGGTCTGCATCTGATGATATTGACTGGTTTGGTATTTACATTTATGCGGATTATCTCTACCCCTTATCCTCTGGCCTCAGCGATAGTTGCGGCCTTTATTATCTTTTATATTTTCCTTATTCCAGAGAGCCCTTCTCTGTTGCGGGCAGGGATTATGTTTTTGGTTTACCTCCTATCAGTGGCCCTCAAACGCAAGTGGTCCTTATACGATGTATTGGGGATAACGGTATTTATTATATTTTTTATATCTCCCCAGCAGGTCTTTAGTATAGGATTCCAGTTGTCTTTCACAGCGGTGTTATCTATATTGCTTGGGTTTTCTCTAAAGAAAGATAGGGGAATCTTGGATATATGGTTTGTCTCTCTCGCTGTTAGTTTGGGCATTGCCCCTCTGATTATAAAATACTTTCATTGTTTTCCCCTTATATCCTGGCTGGTGGCGCCACTTTTTATACTCCTGCTCACGATTACCTTGATTTTGGGGATGATATATTTCCTGAGCTTTGGCATTATTGGGGCAAAGGGTATAAATCTGGTGGCCTTTCTTATGGTTAAGGCCGCAAAGATATTGGCTCCCAGGGCGCTTCCCCTGTGTTATGACCAGATAAACGATAATTTGATTTACGCATATTATTTTCTATTAATGATCCTGATATTCATATTAGGAGTTATTGAGTATCGAAAGGAAGAGATGTTATGATGGAGCTGGTGATAGTTGGATCTGTTGCGATTGATAGGATACATAGCCCAACAGGTGAGGTGGCTGAGGTTATGGGTGGTTCGGCCCTGTATTCTGCCCTGGCAGCATCGAAATTCACTTCCCCAGGGATTGTTGGTGTGGTAGGCAGGGATAGGGGAGACCAGATTATATCATTCCTCGAAGATAATTCTGTCGATACAAGGGGGATAGAGATAAAAGATGGCAAGACTTTCTTCTGGGAAGGCAGATATTTTCAGGACATCAATAATCGTGAAACCCTTGACTTGGATCTAGGGGTCTTTGGAGACTTCAATCCAGATGTTATTGAGGATTACAGGAAATCTAAGGTGCTTTTTCTGGCGAATATATCGCCTTCTCTTCAATTGGGCCTTTTGGGCCAGATCGAGGCAGACTATGTTGTCCTGGATACTATGGACCACTGGATAGATTCGGAGAGACAGTTATTATTGGACGTACTTTCCCGTATAGATCTGCTTATCATAAACGACAGCGAGGCCCTGCTTTTATCGGGTAAAAACAATGTCGTTAAGGCAGCAAATTATATCCTTTCTGTCTTGAAAGGGGATCTGATAATAAAGAGGGGTGAACACGGGGCCATTTTCTTCTCAAAGGAATATATGTCATTTGCCCCTGCCTATCCCCTTGAGGAGCCAATCGATCCCACTGGCGCAGGTGATAGCTTTGCCGGCGGCCTTCTAGGATATCTTGTCTCTAAGGATTTGGATATGGCCTGTATACCAGAGGGAATGCTTTACGCCTCTGCGATAGCATCGTTTTGCGTCGAATCCTTTGGCCCTGATGGTATTGCGGGGGCTTCCATTAATGATATAAAGGCTCGCGTGGAGTTCCTAAAGAAGATAACCTGTGGGCATCTGGAGCAGTGAAATGGACTCCAAAGGGACTGCTACGTTACAACAACTATTTGCCTAGACACAGGGTGGGCAATTTTATAAAATTTAAATAATAAAAGGGGGGGATATTTTGCACACAGCCATCTATTTGTTGTTATTAGGCCTATGTCTGTGGTTGATTGCCCATCTCCTTGTCCTGGTAGTGAATAATACGGTCAGGGACCTGAAAAAGCGCCATATCCTGCGCAAGGCTATCGTTTATGTCTTTATCTTTCTGTTTTTTGTGGTCGCGGGTAGGCGGGTTGTCTCGCATCTAAATCTCTCTATCGTACTTGGTATTGCCAGTGCTGGGGTGGCTATGGCCCTTCAGGAGGCAGTACTCTGTATTGCGGGGTGGCTGTTTATACTGATAAAGAAGCCCTATGACCTTGGTGACAGGATAGAGATAAATGGGGTCAAGGGCGATGTCATTGATATCAGGACCTTTCAGACCACGCTCCTTGAGATAGGGAATTGGGTAGAGGCCGAGCAGAGCACGGGTAGGATAGTGCATATACCGAATAGCTTTGTGTTTAAGCATCCCTGTTTTAATTACACGCGCGGATTTGAATTTATATGGAATGAATTGAGTTTTGTCGTGACCTTTGACTCTAACTGGAAGAAGGCAAAAGAGGCCCTCCTAGAGATAGGCAATAAATGGGCCCAGGACAGGGAATCTATTGTCGCGGAGAAGGTGCGGCGGATGGCCAATAATTATATGATACACTTTAATAAATTTACGCCTATAGTCTATGTGTCCGTGGTCGACAGCGGTGTAAAATTGACGCTGCGTTATATGATAGAGACAAAACAACGCAGGGGAACGAGCAGCAGGATAAGCGAGGAATTTCTGGAATGGGTGGATAGTGTAGCGGACGTCAACCTTGCCTATACGACCTATACGGTGAATCTTATTGGAGGAGAGAAGGGAGAAGATTAAAAGGAGGTGGTTATGGCTCTTTTGATGGGTGTATTTTTGATGTTTTTGCTTACCATAGTGATACTAGTAGTCCTGGTGGCCGGTGCCTATAACAGCCTGGTCCAGTTGAGGAATCGCGTCAAGAACGCCTGGGCCCAGATAGATGTACAGCTTAAGCGAAGGCATGACCTGATACCAAATCTGGTCGAGGTGGCAAAGAAATATATGGAGCACGAAAGAGAGACGCTAGAGGCGGTTATAAAGGCCAGGACCCAGGCGATCAATGTCAGCGCAGAGAATTTAGAGGAAAGGGTAAAGGCAGAGAATTTCCTGAGCCAGACCCTGCGTTCGTTGTTTGCAGTGGCCGAGCGCTACCCCAATCTCAAGGCAGATGCCCAGATGATGAGGCTCCATGAGGAACTAGTCTCTACTGAAAACAAGATTGCGTTTGCCCGTCAGTTTTATAATGACGAGACAACCCTTTACAACACCAAGATAGAGATGTTCCCTATGAATATAATTGCCGGGATGTTTAATTTTCAAAAGATGCCTTTGTTTGAGGCCGACGAAGAGGATAGGAAAGAGGTCAAAGTCGAGTTTTAATCGTAAGATTGTCGACTCTATCCATAGCCCTTGTGGGATGCGGTAGTGCTTTTTTTAGGTTGGGTGCTATATGCGCTTTAATTTTCTGGAAATAAAACGGAAAAAGGACAGGTATGTCTTTCTCCTGCTCCTTTTATTGATGCTATCCTATACGGTCGGGTTTTTTATTACCGCATATGCTGTGCTTTTGGTGGCGCGGATTGGGTTTGTCTCC
>JALVWL010000197.1 GCA_027034965.1 Candidatus Omnitrophota bacterium | reverse complement strand
CTCTTATATAATGTGATAGACAGTATAAACATTAATAATACTCCTAATAGCAGCGTGCCTAAACACCTTCCAGCCAACTCCAATTCCCCTCTCAAAGATAGAAATAATAATAATAATAAATCTCCTATGCTTCCTGTTAGCGGGGCTAATAGCTCTATGCCCAAACCTGTTAAAAAGGACAATTATGTATTTGGAATGGATAACAACAGCCTTACTTATGCTATTGCGTATTGGTATGGAATAGGAAAATATGACAATGCCCAGGACAGTGTTATTGCAAGCAATAGAACATTATACACACAATATTTGAAATTAGCAGGCTTAATGAACGGTCCTCCAGCAATAGTTAATGGCCGTTTGCCATACATAAGAACATATCAAACCATTTCAAATACAGTCCTTTCTTTTAAATTCAATAGAGGGAGTGAAAGAAGGGGTGTTTTTGCTTATGATTGGTATGCCTGGGTAAATTTTGAATCTAATTCTGCCGCACCAATCTGCAAAGTCGAACCCGTACTTCCTATATATCCTGTTAAAAAAGATCCAATTTTCAGAGAAAAAGTCTATAAGAAATATAAAAGGATAAGACAAGAGGAGGATACTGAGCCAAATATTTGGGCGGATAGGGTAACTATAAGTAAAGAGGGAAGGAGAAAGTTAGAAGGATCGGGATATGTTGGGAAACAGCAGAACGTTAGTGGTTCGACTGCAGTAAATAAAAGATTTGCACTGATTTCCCTTTTAAGCGTGTCTCTATTAGTGTTGGTTAACTGCTCTGGTAGTCAATTGCCATATGATGTGTATCCTATTCAAGGACTGACTCTGAACTTTCTTATTGTAGAGGGTATTATCTTTGCTCTAGCCTTAACTTTATCCTATTTGTCAAAAACTGTTTTGGGGCTTTTCAATGTTAATCTTTCGCGTGAATGGCCTATATTTTATGCGCAGTTGGCCACGTCTATAGTAGTCGCTGGTTATGTGGTTTGGAATAGCGGGGTATTTCCGTGGGCTATTTTATTGCTCCCTATTTCTTTAGCTTATCTGATTGGGAAGAAACCAGTTATATTTATGCCATCTCCGTATTTATTACTCAAAAGTATTGAAGAAGGAGTGTTGCATTTATGGGCTGAGAATATGAAAGATATGCCCAATAAACCAATAGGAGAAAGGATCGAGACAGATTCAAATACCCCCCCTTATATCAGGAGATGGTTCCAGAGAAATATTGCCATATCTGCGATGTATCGTTATGTATCAGTTAGCATAATGGGTTGGTCTATTACATTTTATGTCTTTTTACCTACAGCATTATCACTTTATTCGGTTCATCCTTTTCGAACAATAATAAGCGCCTCTCTTTTAGGTGCTATGTGGGGTTATCATCTAGGAGGTTTGAGGAAATCTATGCGTGGCAGGAAAATGGCGGAACATAGTGAGAAGGCATTTGAAAAGTTCTGGAATGATATGTGGGAATCTGTAGAAAGGATGATGAATGGAGGGGACTATGAATATGAAGAGGATCCAGGATGGGATGAAGAGGGCTTCTATTATAGGATGGAAGGCAAATGGCAATATTATGGAAATACATGGGAGCAACACGATAGTGATGATGATCTAGCCTATTATTTAAATGTTTTGGGGCTTTCAAGGGGTGCTACACTCGAAGAAATTAAGAAACGATATTGGCAATTGGCTAAAAAATATCATCCAGATAGGCAGAAAGGAAGGAGTGAAAAAGAAAGAAAGGAAGCAGAGGAGAAGTTTAAATGCATAAATGAAGCATATCATAAATTGAAGGGATATTACTCTAGTAGTTCTCTTGTCCAAGACAAAGATAATATAGGGAGCAGTTATTTAAAATTAATGGTTCCGTATCTGTTTAGTAACCTTGCCCGTTGTAGGTGGCAGACAGGTATTGGAGATAGATATGCGGGTTTCCCCAGGATAATAGAAAACGAAAATAGGATATGGAGAAAAGAGAAATCTGCGGGCTCTGGAATATGCGATGATAACAAGGATACTACAAATACAACTAAAAAATCCAAGAATAATCTCCCTGAAATAATTTTTGGCAAATTGACGAATAAAGGCGAATTGGCAAAGCTTAGGAGAATGAAATCCAAATTAGATGGTGAGTTCGGAAATTGGAATGATGTAGTTGCCAAAAAAAAGGCCACACAAATCATAAATGAATTACGTAAAAAGCTTGGTAATATATGTAAAGAAGTTATTAACTCCGGAAGGGATGGTTTTACATACATTGCTCCCTTTATTGAATATATGCTTAATGCATTATTATGCAGCGATTTGTATTTTGAAGAATTCGAAACTGCATTGTTGAAAGCTATGAAATCAAAGCAAACTGCTATCCAAATAGAACCTTTGTTTGCCAAGGGACTAGAGGATGATGGTTATATTATGATTGCCATTGATATGGCAGGGCTATCAGAGGGGAATTGGTTAGCTGAATTTCGTAGACTAAGGGAGAGATTTTACCGCCTTACAAAGTGGGATTTTCTTAATCGTTTCCCAGGGGCAGAGGGAATGTTGCTGTGGCGAGGAGCTAATATAGATGATGCAGATGAATATTTTAATTATAAAAAGGGGGACATTGTTTATGTTAAGGATAGATGCTTTTCTTATATTCCTGATTATGCTATCACTTTTGCAAGTGAAGAAGGAGAACTTCCGGTTGTTGTATTGTATGTGCCTGTATCTTCTCTACGTATGGTTTCATGGTTAAATGTATATTCAAGGCATTATGAGCCCGAAGTTCTAGTTTCTGGTAAAACCATATTTTGGGATTTAATGTTTCTGGATAGCCCAGAGGATGTAGAAAGACTTAATGAGTTGAAGGGACAGTACAATGAAGCCCTGAAAGAAGCCAGAATTTTAGATAGCAGAGATTTATCTATATTAAACAAACTGTCTACTGCTTCTTCTGGCATAGCACTAGGAGAAAAAGAGGCAGTCTCTTTAATAAGATATCTGCAGGAAAATAATTCGAGCCTCAGCAATGTGATCGATAATTCTTTATCTGGCCAGCTATCGTTGGTTGGGACGTCGTCCGCAGGCGGATCTATTAGAAAAAGGGTGAGCGTAGCCCTAGGGGCTGGGAGTGTTGGGCAGATCTCCTATGATGTACAATTTATTGCAGATTATTTAAAATTGGCAGGACTGATGAAGGCCCTACTGGTAAGGGTTAATGGCCGTTTGCCATATTTACCTATATTACTGGTATATCCAGCCGTTTTAAATGCAGAGATTTGTTTGAAATTCAATAGAGAGAAAGAAGGTGTAGTTTTTGAGTTTAAAGGGACAGACAGCCCTTCTGCGGGGATTATGCAACCGCTTCGATCTCTTGATGTTGTATTTTATAGAAGTTCATTCTCTATCGAAGAATTGCGCAGAAGATTAAAGATACGATTTAGGAATAATAATATTTTTGACACAAATCTGGATTATTCTATAAATCTATCACTTGACTCCATAGATATAATTAATGAAAGCATAAAACCTGTGGTGGACAAGAGGATTGGGAAAGTTTATTCCGCTGCTACTATAGTTGATAGGGAAGATTGGAATATCTTAGGCGTTGAACCAGGAGCTTCTCTTGAAGAGGTTAAAAAGGCCTATAGAAAGCTTGCTTTAAAACATCACCCTGATCTTCATCAGGGCGATCCAAAAAAAGAAGAGAAGTTTAAAAGAATTAATGCCGCTTATGAGAGGATTTGTAAATATTTATCAGATGATAAGAGTAGGAAAGATAATCCTAGGGCTTATTCATATAATCAGGAAGCAGGTTCATATAGGTACAATGAAGATAAGAGCGATTATTATAGTTGGGGGTACAATGATTATGATGAGACTGCACAAAAAAGATTTTGGGAGGCTTTTTATGAAACAACTTTCGAGTACAAATACAAAGACGTTGATGTTATTCTTACTCATCTTTTTGATAAATTCCTATTTTCCTCTACAGAGAGCCAAAGACTCAATATTATAAAGAATCTTAAGGATATTAACCCTGAAGGATTTATCCGCATATCTGCCTTTTTAGCAGGAGTTATATGGGAAGATTTTGGTAGTGCAATCAATATGGAAGCGCTTGAGATCCTTGAACATATAATTACCCATGAGGATAATTATGGGCACAATATTTCAGCCAATGTATTGGGGTCATTGCTTTGCCACACATCTGAAAAAGTAAGGAATAGGTCTGCTGAAATACTAATCAATGTTGCAGTTGGACATAACGAGGCTATGCAGCGTATGGCTATTGAGAAGTTTGTAATGTATTTGGGACATAAAGGGGCCGCAAGAGAGATTGCAGCAGAGTCTTTGATTTCGCTTATAAAGTCCCACAAGAGTAGTATGGCACGCGAATTGGTTGAGGATAAACTATACGATAGCGATCCGCTTATCCGTGAGGCTGTTCAAGAAATTCTATTGCGTAGTAAGAGAGATAAGGGCGATGTATATCGTGATTTTTCTAAAGATGATTTTGTAGACGATGGTTCCAATAATTTTGATGTTCCCAATGCGTTCTATCACAAGGATAGAAATGCGGAGAATCAAGGTAAAAGTTCTCCTGCAGCTCATCAGGACTTTAGTATAGGTGAATATGAAGAAGGGCTTTCTTATGAGGCCTCTGTTTTGGAGACAGACCTGCTATCTGCCAGAGGTGATTATGAACGTTTTAAACTAATTGATAAACTTAAGTTTGACGGTTCTCCAAAGGCATCAAAGGCACTTTCTGGTGTACTTTTGAGCAAGAACTTAAGAAAAATACTGCTTAATTCTATTGTAAATGCCCTAATGAATATTGTTATTGAACATAAATTGGGGGCAGAAGATGCACTGCGAGGGATGGTCTATGTTTTAGGAAAGGTAGAAAATAGCGATGTTAGAGAAATGATAAGGGCCGTTTTACACTTACTTGTTACGAAAAATGGTGAACTAACTTTTAAAGTACTCAACGAAGCAGGGACATGTGGTGATCCAGCAATAGAAGAGGTATCTAAAAATCTTTTAGAGGAATTAAACAGCACTGGTTCAAGTATAACTGCGAAAGATGCTGTTTCCTTGATAAGCTATCTACAGCGAAATAGAAGCCCAAGTAACAGCCCTATTGCCGCAAATTTCACAGATTTTCAAAAGTACCTATTGCCAACCAGAGATGAATTGGAATTGGTGGTTAGAGATGTCCTTCAAACCATAGAGAGTGCGCCTGTTGGTTTGTTGTCCAATCCAAAATATAAGTCAATAGCGCTTGTGTTGGGGATGAAGAGGATTGGTGTTAAGGCTGTTTTGAAAATGCTTCCTAACAAAGGAGTATATTTTGTATTAATTGAGGGTGTTGGAATAGATGGAAAACCCACAACCTATTACATTGATTTTTCCCGCAGCAGAGATGCATTAAGCCCGGATTATTCAATATATGATTCAAGAAAAGATAAGGATTTTGTATTTGAGTATGTGAAGTTTGGTAAGGATGTTTCTTCCGAAGAATTTTTTGAAATAAGAAGTGAGTTTTTAGCTAAATCAAGAACCCTGGCCGGAGCATCTATAGTAAATAGGAAATTTAGCAGGAGGAAGTTTATTAAGTTAGGCTTAGGAGCAATGCTAGGGCTTGTGTTAGGTAGCTGTGGAGAAAGGGAAGAAAACAAGGATGAAAGAACTGCGGAAGAGGTGGAAGGTGAAGGAGAACTTGGGGGCTGGGAGAAAAAAGAGGTTCCTGGTATCTGGGCAGATAAGATTCAATCAATTTTGGATGAGGCATTGAGAGATTTTAAGGATGGTATATATAAAAGAGCTGCTATTAATTATAGTGAGGCCGTAAGATTAAACAATCCCGTATTTTCTTTCCCTGAAGCAGTGTTGATGGAGTTAATAGCAAATAATTTAAGTGTATGCCTAATGAATCAAGGTGAAAACAAAGATGCCTTATATAATTTTTCTAATTCAATAATTCAAATTAAAAAATTATTCAAAGAAAACCCATCATACACATTAATAAATTTAGCTTCAGGAGTTTATCAGAATCGCGGGAATGCCTATACTCTATTGGGTGAATATGAAAAGGCACTGCGGGACTATACAATATCTTTAAGGCTTTTACCAGATAGTTCAGAGGGCAATATTGGTAGAGCTTACATCTATGATTTGTTGGGATTGGGAGAAAAGGCAGCAAAAGAAAGAGAGGAATTTTTGAGGAAAGAATCTACTTTTAGTGAGAGATTTCCTAACGTGGTTCCTAGCATGGCAGATGTAATGTATGAGATTTTTGTTAAAGATTTGTATCCAGATAATATAGGAATGCGTAGATTTGACCATTTCATATATGAGTTAGGGGAACATAATAAAGAAGAGCATAAAAAAGGAAAAGATAAAATATTAGTCTTTAACTCAGATAGTCTGATTATTGGAGTAGCGCCTGAATCTCTAATACCAATTAGAACCAACCGTATCAACAAAATATACACGGCATATCTTTCAAATTCAGGTCTAAACAGGGCCGGGCCTAAAGTGGGGGGGATATGGGGATTACTTGGGCCAGATTCTGATTTTGCCTTTTTCAACGATAAAGAGTTTGCCTTTAATCTGGGAGAAATTAAACTTGTTGAACAGATTAAGAATGTTGTCAATAATTTCTTCTTTACGCATGTCTTCAATATAAACAACTATTATCCCGGAAGAATTGAGGATATCAAATCTCAGCACATTGCCAAAGTCTTTGTCAAAGGTAAGCAGAGTATAATTGTTAGCAGCCGCATAGTAAAAGATCTCTTCATCAGAAACACTTCTCAAATTTGCCTCAGAAATACGAATGATCTTAATCCCTCTATTCTCAAGGGCATCAAGAGTATCTTTATTAACACATTCATCAGCAAGGATAATCATAAGAATGGGTTATTGGGTTTGAGAAATGACCTGAAATGGATGTTCCATAAATTGAGAAGCATATTCTATGGCAGCAATAATGTCTTCCAGACTAATCCCTGGATATTGTTCAGGGATGTCTTTCAGACTATATCCACTGGCGATGAGATTAAGAATATCGCTAACAGCAATACGTGTATTTCTGATACAAGGCTTGCCAAATCTTATTTTAGGATCTATGGTGATTCTATCCTTAATATTATTAATCATGTTTCTTACCTCCAGAATAAAATTTATCATAGGCTTTTATCAATGTCAAACTGGATTGAGTATATTAGTGGGACAGTTGTTGATTCCTTGACGCCAATTAGAACGAATCATCCTAACAAATCATACACCACATATCTTTCAAATTCAGGTCTAAACAGGGCCGGGCCGGAAGTGGAAAGGGTATGGAAGGACTTACTTATTAATCTTGGCCTCAAGGGCAGCTATGCGTTCGTGAATGTCTATGGCAGTATCAAGTTGCCTTTGGAGAGATTCAAAGCGTATGTTGAACTCTTCCCGCATATTGCGAAGTTGCACCTCAATGGAATCAATTCGGCTATCAATAGAATCTATGCGACTGTCAAGCCTTCTTATTTCTGCTTGGATAGTCCTGAATTCAGGCAGAATCAGATCCTGAATAAGCTGTCTAATGTTGCTCGACATTTTATTCCCCTTTCTCTTTTTGTTAAAAGGATAGCATGCATAGAGAGTATTGTCAATCGTGAGAGAGTAGGGTCTTATTGGCCTTCTGATAGAGATTGTTATTCTAGTTCATCTCTTACGGAATTTTCTGGTTATAGTATTGCCCAATACATTGAAATGTTTGTCGTTGCGTATGTTAGTATGAGTTTTGCTCTTGAAAAGATTTATCGGAAGAGTGTTGAGAAGTTTGGCATAACATTTAC
>JALVWL010000196.1 GCA_027034965.1 Candidatus Omnitrophota bacterium | reverse complement strand
GCAATGCGAAATGGTGGTTTTATCCTTCATTCTCCATGCTCCATTCTTCATGCTTAAGATTTAAGCTGTGGTTTTGACTTTTGAGTTATCTAAAATGCATAATCCGGGATAACTTTCAGGAAGTAGTGTGTTTCGGCGGTTGAAGGAAGATATAAATACTGTCTTTCGCGATGACCCTGCTGCGCGCAGTGTTTTAGAGGTCCTATTTTGCTATCCCGGCCTTCATGCAATATGGATGCATAGGCTTGCCCATTGGCTCTGGACGCATCGCCTTAAGTTTTGCGCCAGACTGCTCTCACATATCTCAAGGTTCTTGACAGGGATAGAGATACACCCCGGGGCAAAGCTCGGTAGACGGGTATTCATTGACCATGGGATGGGTGTGGTCATTGGTGAGACCGCAGAGGTAGGAGACGATGTCCTGATATATCAGGGGGTAGTCCTCGGAGGTACGAGCAAGGAAAAGATAAAGCGGCATCCCACAGTGGAAGACAAGGTCGTAATCGGCGCAGGGGCCATTGTCCTGGGAAACATTACGATCGGCAAGGGAGCCAAGATTGGTTCGGGTTCGGTGGTTATAAAGGATGTTCCTCCAGGGGCGACGGTGGTAGGTGTTCCAGGGAGGGTAGTCCAGGACATAAAGAGGATAAGGGAAAAGATAGAGATAGATTTGGAACACGGGAAATTGCCGGATCCTATAACCGATGTCCTCAAGGCAGTGATGAGGGAACAGGCAAGGCTGGAGCGGAAGATAGAGGAGCTGGAAAGGCAGCTGCATTCTTATGTCCAGGGTGCTGGTAGGGATTAGTGGCGGGGTTGATTCAACGGCCTCCCTTTTCTTTTTACAGCAGAGAGGGTTTGATGTTACGGCGCTGTTTTTGGATACGGGGTTTAATTCTTCCATTCAGGATAGGGTCCGATATATATGCCAGCATCTGGATGTCCCGCTAATAATCAGAGATATTCGGGATATCTTTTCTCAGAAGGTCGTTGAATATTTTATTTCCTGCTATAGCAAGGGGATTACTCCCAATCCCTGTATCATCTGTAATCCTGAGATAAAGTTTCGGTTCCTTTTTGCAATAGCCGATGAACTTGGGTTTGATAAGGTTGCTACTGGTCATTATGCAAGGATTGTTTCTACGAGGAGGGGCAAGACAATAGCAAAGGCCCTCTATGAAAGAAAGGATCAGAGTTATTTCCTCTATAGGTTATTGTCCTATAATTTGGACCGTGTGTTTTTTCCTTTGGGAGAGAGGAAAAAATCCGAGGTCTACGCGCAGATGAGCAAGGTCTTTCCTGAGGGCTTTTTTGCAAAAGAGAGTCAGGACCTCTGCTTTGTCTTTGACCGAGGGTATAAAGATTGGTTAAAAGGACGCCTGACGCCTAGACCAGGCAGGATTCTTTCTCTGGATGGGAGGCTCCTTGCACACCATAAGGGCATTCATTTGTTTACGCCGGGACAGAGGGAAGGTCTGGGGATAAGAGAACCTGGTCCATGGTATGTGGTAGAGATCAATGCAGAAAACGGCGATGTGGTCGTTGCTAGAAAGGATGAGGCGAGAAGAAAGGGCCTGATTGCCAGGGACATTGTTTGGCTGGGAGAGCGACAGGATGGATTTGAGTTAACCGCCAAAATCAGGTATAATCAACCTAATATCCCTGTGCTGGGAAGGCTGGAAGGGCCAGATAAACTGCAGGTCTATTTTTCCCAGCCTGTATTGGGTGTAGCCAGGGGACAACATATCGTGTTTTATGATAGGGAGATAATAGTTGGTGGCGGAGAAATAGAGAGCAGTTTTTGAGAGGAGAGACCAGTGGACATAAGGAAGGAGATACTAAGGCTAAAGAAGGAAAAAAATGCCCTTATCCTGGCGCATAACTATCAGATTCCTGAGATACAGGATTTGGCTGATTTTGTCGGAGATTCCCTGGAACTGAGTCGAAAATCCGCTGGGCAAGATGTCGATATAATCGTCTTTTGCGGAGTCGTCTTTATGGCTGAAACTGCCAAGGTCTTGTCCCCTGCTTGTAAGGTCTTGATCCCATCTCTGGAGGCCGGATGTTTCCTTGCAGATACAATTACTGGCGAGGATGTAAGGGGTTTGCGAGAAAAATATCCTGATGCGGTCTTCGTCGCTTATGTAAATACCAGCGCGGATGTCAAGGCAGAGGTAGATATCTGCTGCACCTCTGCAAATGCTGTAAAGGTGGTAGAGAGCATTCCTAGGGAGAGGCCTATTGTCTTCTTGCCTGACAGGAATCTCGGGAAGTATGTGATAGAGAAGACCGGCCGGGACAACATTATTTTGTGGGAAAGGGGCTATTGTTATGTCCATGAATTGATATCTCCTGAGATGGTAAGGGAGGCAAAGGAGATGTATCCGGATGCCTTAGTCATTGCCCATCCTGAATGTCGGCCCGAGGTCCTGGCAATGGCCGATGCCATAGCCTCTACTTCGGGTATGATTAGATTTGCGGAAAAATCTTCTGCAAAGAGCTTCATAATATGCACTGAAAAGGAGATGGTCTATAGATTGAAGAAGGATATCCCTGATAAGGACTTCTTCCCTGTTTCAGAGAAGGCCCTTTGTCGTATGATGAAGAAGATAACCCTCGAAGGACTTTATAATAGCCTGAAACAGGAACAGTATGAAATAGATCTGGAAGCAGAGATAATCGATAGAGCGCGCAGGTCGATAGAGCGTATGTTGGAGGTGGTATAGGGGTGGGGATGAAATTAAGAGAGGAAAAGATGGAGGATAAGCTGGTCTTTTATCTGGATGGTGAGCTTGTAGCAAAGGAAAAGGTCTCGGTCCTTTCGGCGATTATAGAGGCCATAGAGAGGGAAAAAGATGTCTCTTCCCTGGTTCTGGAGATGTCCCGCGTCTCGTATCTGGACAGTTCTGGTCTGGGTATGTTGCTGAACTTGAAGGAGAGGATGGAGAAGCGAGGAGGAGAGTTGGTCCTGGTGGGGTTGAGTGAGTATGCGAAGAAGCTCCTTTCTTTGACCCACCTGGATAAGGCCTTTAAGCAATTCGAGGCAATGGATGATCTTCTGATGAGTTCAGGTCCTGCTTCTGACGAGGTGCAGGAAGGGAAGATGGAGATACCCAGTGATCTGGAGTATGTCCAGGAGGTAAGCAGAAGGATTATTTCTATCCTCCAGAAATATAAGTTGCCAGAGTCTGTGTTGATGGATATGAGATTGCTGGTCGAAGAGATGGTGATAAACGGTATTCGCCACGGAAACAAATTTGCATCAGAGAATTTTGTCCTTATAGAGTATAAGGCCACGCCGAGCTCTATAGAGCTTACGGTTAGGGATGAAGGTGAGGGGTTTGATTATGATAATGTCGAGGGTAAGGGCCTGAAGTTGATAAAGTCTATTGCCGACGAGGTTGAGTTCTCGCGCGGGGGCAGCCAGATAAGGATAGTAAAGCAGTTCAGATGAAGTTTAAAAGGATCCTGGTATTTCTTCTATTCTTTTTGAGCTTTTCTCTGGGGATCTTCTTTTCAGCCTTTGAATTATGGGAATTATCAGGATACGATCTGGCCTTAAAGCTGCGCTCCAAAATCAATCCTTACGATACAAAGAAACTACCGCTGGTCTTTATTGCAATCGATGACCAAACCCTTGCCCATAAGGGGATAAAACAGTTCCCTATTCCGAGGAGGTATTATGCCCAGGCAATTACTGCGCTGAGGCAATTAGGGGCCAGAGAGGTGGTCTTTGACATCATCTTTGCAGAGCGCAGTGATAAGGCAGATGACCTGGCCTTGTTTGAGGCTATGCAAAAGGCAGGCAATGTCCTTTTGCCGTATAGTATTTCCCAAGATGCCAGGGGAAATCTGCGAAAGGTCTCTATTGCCCAGCCCTTTGTCTCGGCAGCCAAATATACCGGCTATATTACCTCTACCCCGGATATAGATGGAAAGAGGCGGTTTTTACCCATAAGACGGCGAATAGAGGACAGATATTTTTACCACCTTTCCCTTGTCAGCAGCCTGGCCTATCTGGGGCTGAATCCCTATGCCTCGCTAAAGAATTTCCCTGACAGGATAGTGGTTTCAAAGTTTACGAAAAAAGGTCTGTTGAAGATAGTTATGCCCCTCTACAGGGGAGACAGGCTCTATCTGGACTACCCAGGCATTTGGGAGAGGTGTTTTAAGAAGATTTCGTTTATTTCTCTTCTGGAAATATTTTCCCGTATTTCTAATGGTAATCCTTTGAGCGAGGAGCAGAGACAGGCGGTTTCTCAGATAAAAGACGCGCTCTGTGTTATTGGTTTGACGGCCACTGGCACACATGATTTGGCCCCTACTCCCTTAGAGAATATGGCCCCTATGGTTGAGACCTATGGAGTGGTCTTTGGTTCTATCTTGTCTCAACGTTTTATCTATAGGACAAATCCCTTCCCTACTATCCTTGTCTTCCTTTTGTTGGGTCTATTGGCCTTGAACAAGAGATTTCAACTGGAGCGATTCTGGCTTGTGTACCTGTTGGCAGTGGGCCTCTGGATGGCTTTTGCTATTGGTCTGTTTGTCTTGGCAGGGGTATGGATTCCATTTGTTTCACCTGTCGTGGGCAGCCTGATTTTGGCGTTCTGGACGAGCTGGGAGAAGTATCTGACCAATCTGAGAGAGAGGCAGAGGGTAGAACAAGAGATGCAGTTGGCCTCTTCTATCCAGAGGCAGATGTTGCCAGAGACGCTACCCTCTTCTGAGAGGATTTCTATGGAGGCATTTTTCTCCCCAGCCATCTTTGTGGCAGGTGACTTCTACGATGCCTGGAAGAGCAAGAACGGAATCAGACTTCTGATGGGAGATGTCTCTGGAAAAGGTGTCAGCGCTGCCCTTTATGTTGCCCAGATAGTGACGGCTGAGAGGGTCCTTCGCTCCAGGTATGAAGACAAGGGGCTTGAGGGCTTGCTGGAGGATATCAATAGGTTTCTGGCCAGGTATAAGATATCTGGAGTATATGCGACTGGCTGCATTGTTGAGGCACGGGAAGATTCTTTGATTATCTCTGATGCAGGGCACCTGGCGGTATGGGTATATAGGAGAGAGGGCGGGCGTTTGGAGGAGATAAAGATGAACAGCGGTGCCCCGTTGGGTATTGACAGGTGGTCGGAGTATAAGACACAGACTATAAGCTGGACAGAAGGCGATGTCCTTCTGGTTTTCAGTGATGGTATGCTGGAGGCAAGAAATGATAAGGGCTTTGTCGATGAGGATACGCTAAAGTCGTGGATTATAGAGCACATAGATGAGCCTGGCTGTATGATTGACGAATTTATGCGCCAGTTCTATGGGGAACAGGAGCAGAGCGACGATATTACCTTGATAGTTGTCAGGAACCTACGGCACAAGGCAAAAGATATTGCTTGAACCCAAATTATGCAATAGGGAATTAGTATTAAGAATGAAGGATGGAGCATGGAGAATGAAGGGAATTTTTTATTAAGAAGGAAACATATCTTGGGAAAAAATCCTTCATGCTTCATTCTTCCTTCTCTATCCTTGATTAAAGTGCTGTGGTTTTGACTTTTGAGTTTAATTTAGATAAGAAAAAAGAGGGCTGATTAACCAAGCGATGGAAGATAAAGGATTCTAATGCATAATCCGGGATAAACCGGGTTTAATTAATAGCCTTGAATAGGGGTAGTGTATGTTTAGGAGAATCTCTCCTTATGCCATCTCAGTAGAAGGGAAGAACAAGAAGGAGATAATCGTCTATATTTCGGAGGAGCTGGAGAAAGATTTCGATAAGGAGGCCCTCTCTCAACTAGAGAATATTTCCTGTTTACCAGGTGTGGTCTCACCGGTTTTGGGTATGCCTGATATCCATTGGGGTTATGGATTCCCTATTGGTGGAGTGGCGGCCTTTGATGTGGATAGAGGGGGAATTATTTCGCCGGGCGGCGTTGGTTTTGATATAAATTGTGGGGTGCGTCTCTTGCGCACGAACCTGCAGGTCGAGGAGGTCAGGCCGAATCTGGATGCTCTATTGTCCCGTTTGTTTTCCGATGTTCCTGCTGGGTTGGGGAAAAAGGCAGGCGATATCATCTCTAAAAGGGAGTTTTCTGATTTGTTAATCAAGGGCGCACGGTGGGTTGTGGAGCAGGGATGGGGTATCAGAGGGGACCTGGATTGTTGCGAGGAACAAGGGGCTATGCCTGATGCGGACCCTTCTGTTATATCTAGGCGGGCGATAGAGAGGGGGCGAGAGCAGGTCGGATCTCTGGGTTCGGGCAATCACTTCCTTGAATTGCAGGAGGTAGTTGAGGTTTTCGATTCCAAGGTGGCCGGGGAATTAGGTATCTTTCAAGGACAATTAGTGGTGATGGTGCATACTGGTTCGCGGGGTTTTGGCCATCAGGTCTGCTCTGATTTTGTAAAGGAGATGCTCTCAGGGATGAGGCGCCATGGGATATCTGTCCCGGATAAACAACTTGCCTGCGCGCCGTTTTATTCTGAAGAGGGACAGAGGTACTGGAAGGCGATGTGTTGTGCGGCGAATTATGCCTGGGCGAATCGTCAGATGCTGACCCATCTGATTCGGTCGGTCTTTGAGCAGGTCTTTGGAGAGTGCTGGAGGTCTCTGGGAATGGATCTGGTATACGATGTTGCCCATAATATCGCCAAATTGGAAAGATATAAGGTGGAAGGCAGGTACCGCACGCTATGTGTGCATAGAAAGGGGGCCACTCGTGCCTTTGGCCCTGGCAATCAAGCCCTGCCAGAGGTCTATAAAAAGGTAGGGCAACCGGTTATTGTCCCAGGAGATATGGGGACGGCCTCTTATCTGTTGTTGGGGACAGACCTGGCCATGGAGAGATCGTTTGGTTCTTGTTGCCATGGGGCAGGGAGGCTTCTTTCCAGACGCCAGGCAATAAGGGATCTAGAGTACAATAGTATCCTATCGGACCTGCAGACCAAGGGTATCTCCCTCTTCTCTCACAGTCGACGGGGTGTGCTCGAGGAGGCGCCAGCGGCCTACAAGGATGTGGATAAAGTTGTGGAGACGGTTGTCTCTGTTGGTCTTGCCAGGTTGGTTGCACGGATGCGGCCTTTGGGAGTGATAAAGGGCTAAAGGGGTCATTATGGACGAATTAGTCCGTGTCTTTGATCTGCGCGTAGAGGAATACGAGGATTGGTTTGAGAAGAATAGATTTGCCTATCTATCAGAGGTAGAGGCGGTCAAGAAGTTGTGGCCAAAGGTAGAAAGGGCTGTAGAAATCGGTGTGGGCACAGGTAGATTTGCTGTCCCTTTGGGGATAAGTCTGGGTATTGATTTGTCTGAAAAGATGGCAGCTGTTGCCCGGTCTCAGGGAATAGAGGTCGTTATTGGGTCTGCAGAGGAGCTGCCATTTGAAGATGGCTCGCTTGATGCGATCTTGATGGTGGTAACTATCTGTTTTCTCAGGGATCCTGACCAGGCGCTAAAAGAGGTCCTGCGGGTATTGAGGCCCGGCGGTTCTTTTGTCGTAGGGATTGTGGACAAAGACAGCTTTTTGGGACAAATCTACCTAGAAAAGAAGGAGAAGAGTCCGTTTTATAGATTTGCGCGCTTTTTTTCTGCCAGGGAATTAATCTCCCTTCTTGAGACCAAGGGATTTAGCGTGGAACGGGTTGTCCAGACCTTGTTTAGGCCCCTGAGCGAGATAGGGGAAGTGGAAAGGCCTCAGGAGGGTTATGGAAAAGGGGGTTTTGTTGTTATAAAGGCTACTTTGAAGGGTTCGGAAGAGACAGAAAAACCTTGAACTGACAATAACTTTTGTGTATAATACACACTCGCGTTAAGAGCGTCGGCTGTTTGGCACGCTCTATTTTTATTTTTGAGAGAAGAAGGAGGAGGACAGCGTGAAAAAGGCCTTTTGGGTGTTTGTGCTTTGTTGTGC
>JALVWL010000195.1 GCA_027034965.1 Candidatus Omnitrophota bacterium | reverse complement strand
AATCAAAACAGGTAGAACAAGAGACCAATAGATCGATGTCATAACTATCTTTCAGTCTGGAATAGAGCAAAAAACCGAGCCTGCCGCTAGATATATTGGTGATAACCCTTACTGAATCTATAAATACAGCGGTAGGGCCTGCTATCAAGAGGATTCTTTTCATTTACTAAAGCTTATATCTCAGGTCTCTGAGGAGCTTTTTTCTTGCAATTACATCTTCTTTGCCCTCTATCCCATCGGGCATAAACCCATCTACAACACCCAGAATGCCCCTGCCCTGTTTGGTATGGGCGACGATTACCTCTAGGGGATTCGCAGTGGCACAGTATATCCTGCACACCTCAGGCACCATCTTTATTGCATTTAACACACTTATGGGGAATCCGTCCTGAAGGACTATTACAAATATGTGGCCCGCCCCTATATTGATGGCATTATTGGCAGCCACCTTCTTGAGCATCTCATCGTTTCCTTCGACCCTTGTCAATCGTTTGCCCGAGGCCTCATTAAATGCCAATCCAAATTTTATATTCGGATTGGTCTGGGCTATGGCCTCATATAGGTCCTCCACGGTCTTTATAAAATGTGACTGGCCAATTATAACATTGGCGCCTTCAGGTACGCTTATATGAACTATACTGAGTTCCATGCCACCTCCTCTTATTCCATACCCTGAAGATAATAATTATACCACATACCAAAATAATTAACAGCATTAAACTATCTCCATATCTCTGATACAGACCTCCTGGCATATTATAATCCATAAGCCAGAACACAAACAAACGCCTTATGCCAAAGCCATCCAGACCAACCTCTCCCTGTACCACCCTGCCCAGGGGGTCTATAACACAGCTCCAGGCATCGTTGTTTGCCTTGACAATAGGCAGAGAAAAGGTAATTGCCGAAAGGCGCGCAAAATTCAGGTGAAACCACTGCGCCAGGCCCTTACCAAACCACTCATCATTAGACAGAGTAACTATCGCCGAAGGTCTGCCGTCCAATCGACTCAGATAATTACGGATCAAATAGATGAAGGAATCTTCATAGCATATAAGCGGCATTATATCCCTGCCTGAGACCTCGAATACGGCAGGACCGTCTCCTTTCGCAAACTCACTATTCGGAAGGACATCCAGATATCTGTATAAGATATCGCCCAGCAACCACTTCGCTGGTGCATACTCTCCAAAAGGCACAAGTTTATTCTTGAAATAGGTGCGTATATGCTCATCGAAAAATACCGCTGCATTATAGTAGCGACCGCGATAATAGGTATTGGCACCAAGGATTACAGTATCCGCCCTTGCTCTGCCCTTGAGCCTTTCGACCCATTGGGAAAGATTCCTCCCCGGCCAGCTAAAGATGGCCATTGTCTCAGGCAGGACAATTACATCCAGATGATAGTCATTGGAACCGACTAATCTAAGGTAATTCTCCCAGATCGAATCTCCTTGTGAGGTATCTATCTTGTCCAGATGAGAAACCCCGGGTTGGATTACCCCGACAAAGATGCCGCTATTTCCCTCACTAACCATAGAGTAACGATGCAAGAACAGACCAAACCCCAGGAGGAAATTAAAGGCCAAAAAGATCAAGAGCCCCTTTAGTACCCTTTCTTTAGGGGAAAATATGCTGTAAAACAAGAACAGGCCCAGGACCGCCAGAAAGCTCAGATAGTAGGGTCCAAACAGATTCGAAAGCATATTCAAGGGATAGAGCATCCCCAAAAATCCGTATAGATCCACCCAGCTAACACCCCCGAATAATCTGTCCTTAACAAACTCGCCTATCGCCATTAAGATCCCTGCCAAAAGAGAGACCGAAAAAAGGTCCCCTGTCTTTCTGTAAAGGAACCTCGACGGTAATACAACAACCAGACTAAAAAAGAGCGCACAGGCAAAGGACAACAAGACCACAGACAACAAGGATACCTCTGAAAGAAAACTAAACCAGAGACAATACCAGGCCCAGAGCAAAAAGAATACCTTCACCTTACAGAGACTTGATTTGCGGATAATGTAAATCTTACATCTACCTGGGGGTTATTCGCGGACACATCCTCCCCCGGGAAATACCTACAGATCAGATGCACAGAGACCATAAAGAAATTACCACAGGCCGAACCAGAGGGAACTGGAGTTACATCTATACTCTGTACTTTATCCGAGATAAGGACACAGCGGGTGCCCTCACATCTTTCCAAACGGTGATTGGAAAATTTGTAATCCACCCACATATCTCTATCATCCGGTTTGAAATTATTGTTGCTGTCCTTGCGAAAGGAAAGAATGCCAGTGCCATCTGCAGGGCAGGGATGCGCACCACAGTCTGCCTTTCCACATACAGAAATACCAGGGTTTCTCTTCGAACCAATGGCCTCATAGCCGATATCCTTATCCAGCTGGCTCATTATCATCACCACCTCCTGGCGCACCTCTTCGAGTCTTCCCTCACTGGCCAGACTCTTAGTCAGGAAAAACCACATATAACCGATTACGGCAAAGACCAGGCCAGATATACTGGCGGCTAGTATTATTTCACTTAAAGCAAATCCCCTTCTCTCCATCATAGCCAGGCCTATTATTCAAAGTTAATAAAGACCATTATCGGTTCAAATCCCGTATAAGAACCATCCCCATCCAGATCCACCCTGGTCCTCACCAAACTGAAACCCGTTGGAGGAGTCGTATCGCCTATATCCCGCCAATTCGCTCCAGCAGTGGTCAGGGAAAGCTTGAGATTCTCCTCTACGGCGCTGGACTCAGCGGTAACCAGCTGTTCTATATTGCCTATAGGCAGGTGCGAACGATATTTCTTGGTAGACAGAAATACTGAAGAGATGCCCAAAAAGATAGAGGCAAGTATAACAACAGAAACGATTATCTCAAAGAGGCTCAAGCCGTCTTTACCAGTCATAGCAAAAATCTCCAGAACAAGTAATTGTGCCTGCCGCGTCTATATTAAATGTCCTTTGGCGGCTGCTCAAAGTACGTTGGGCACTGGCCACAAAATTAACCGGCGTACCAGCCTGCCTGGCAGTAGAAAATTGCCAATTCTCAGATTCTATCGCTAGGTCTAGTTTTGAATTTAGCTCATCAGTACTCGTTGCGGTTACGTAATTCTCATATTCCAGATAGTACATACGCTGGGCAGTCCTTATAAGACGCAAGGCAGCCACGGCCTCCCTATTCTTGGACTCCTCAATCGCCTTGGTAAACATAGGGACGGCCATGGCTGCCAGGACGCCAAGTATAACCACAACGGTTATAAGCTCTAGCAATGTAAATGCCCGGCGCATTAGATCAAGGACTAAAACCAGTTTTCAATCTGATTTGGGCAGCCCTGACAATGCACGCCGCCAGCTACATTTATAAGCAGATTATACGTACCAAAGGTAGCCTGGCTGCCGTTCCTGCTAGCCTTACCTATATCTTGTCCTGGAGCACCGGTACTTGCCTGTTCTGCTGAAAAGGTAAAAAACTTACCTGAGGCTGGCACTTCTATATCCAGATCACTTAGGCTATTGGTAAACTTTGCCTGTTCTGCATAGTATCTCAACTGGGCACTCCTTATCATACCAAGGATCTTTCTCGCCTCTGCTATCCTGGCCCTTTCCACGGTCTTAAAGTATGTAGGGGCAGCCAGTGATGCCAGGATGGCAATTATAACGATTACCATAATCAGCTCTAGTAAGGTAAAACCTCGCTCCTTCTGCATTTCCCCCTCCTTTTGTTAGGACAACTCTTGTTTAAAAAATAAAGCCCTTCTATATAACTAATTCAAACTACACTCCGTAGTATACCATAAATATCATTTAGCGCCAAGGGTGGCAATCTTGAATATCGGCAAAAATATCGAGGCCACCAATACACCTATCACCCCTGCCATTACCACCAGCATAAGCGGCTCAAACATACTGGTAAACTTTATCAACATCGTGTCCATCTCCTCTTCATAATATCTTGCGATCTTGTTGAGCATCTGAGAGAGATCCCCCACCTCTTCACCTACTGCTATCATCTGTACAAGGATCGAATCGAAAAAGTCCATGGAATCCATTGCCATAGCTAGGGGAACCCCCTCTCTTACCCTCTCTTTTACCATACTTAAATACCCAGCTGCTATCTGATTCTTCATACTATCTGCAGTAATCTCCAGGGCCGTCAGGATCGGAACACCACTCTCTGCCAAGATAGCAAGATTGGCAGAGATAGACTCCATCATAACCGTCTTAGAAAAATCCTTTAACAATGGGCACTTTAATATAAATATGTCCCAGAGGGCCTTGCCAATAGCTGTCTTCAGGAACATCCTGAACAAAATAGCGAAAACAATAACAGAAACGATTAGTACTATAAAGTGAGCCTGAAGAAACTTACTAAAGCCAAGCACTACCTTGGTCAATCCAGGGATCTCCTGTCCAAAACCCTCAAAGAGTTTCTCAAACTTTGGGATAATAAAAACACTCAAGAATATCACCGCCGCTATAGTCATCACCAATAGGATAGCAGGATATACCATAGCGCTTTGAATCTTTTTCACAAAGGAAGACTGCCTCTCCAGGTGATCTCCCAATCTCTTCAGAACAAAACCAAGTTGACCGGTAGTCTCTCCTGTCTTTACGATATTGACCCAGAGTTTGTCAAAGACATCTGGATGCTTAGTCATTGCCCTCTCTAAGGACCAACCAGAGGAAACCAGGTCCCTCAGAGAAGACACACAATTCCTTAGCTTGATACTGCTAGTCTCGTCCTTTATTACATCCAAAACCCTCAAAAGAGGAACACCTGCATCCAGCATAACAGACATCTGCCTTGCAAAAAACAGATAGTCATCCAAAGTAATCCTGGAATGAAGACGGCGCCTCTTCTTAGCTGCCTTTTTCTTTTTATATGGAGCAACAGATATGGGCACCAGGCCCTTGGATTCCAGAAAATCCAGAACCTCTTCCTCGCTAGAGGCGCGATAGATGCCCTCTACCTTCTTCTGGGCACTGTTGACAGCAACGTATTGGTATAATTGCATAATTAACTATATCCCTTCACCAGGTCGCAGAAACAGCCTCTTCTATGGAGGTTATTCCTTCTCTCACTCGATCAAGGGCTGCCTGCCATAGAGTAGTCATCCCCCTCTTTTGGGCCTCCAGACTAATTTGGTGTGAATCTGCTCCTTTAGCTATGAGACTACGAATAAAATCATCTACAAAAAGCACTTCGTGAATCGCAATCCTGCCTTTATAACCACTATAGTTACAGTCATCACAACCCTTTGCAGCATACGCCAGCTCTACCCCTTCCTTTATCAACAGCTCGTCGAACTTACCTGCGCCACTTTTAGGTTCAAAAGGTGCCTTGCATTTCGGACACAACACCTTCACGAGTCTCTGAGCAACCACGACTAGAAGGGACGGCATCAATAGAAAGGGCTCTACACCCATATCTATAAGACGGGTAATGGCAGATGGGGCATCATTAGTATGCAATGTGCTCAAGACAAGGTGTCCGGTCAAGGCCGCACGCACACAGATCTCGGCTGTCTCCAGATCCCTGACCTCTCCAACCATTATTATGTCCGGATCCTGACGGAGAAAAGACCTCAATACACTGGCGAACGTCAGACCTATAGTCGGCTTTATTGAGACCTGATTTATCCCCTCCAGCTGATACTCAACTGGATCTTCTACTGTCATAATATTCTTGTGAATAGTATTAATTTCATTTAAGGCAGCATACAGAGTGGTTGTCTTTCCGCTACCTGTTGGACCTGTAAGCAAAACCAGTCCATAAGGACTGTGGATTCCCTTGCGAAAGAGCTCAAGGTCCTTCGTCTTGAAACCCAATCTAGCCAGATCCAGGGGCACCCTGGACTTATCCAAGATCCTCAAAACCACCTTCTCACCCCAGATAGTAGGGACAGTAGAGACCCTTATATCTATAATCCTACCGTCGACCCTCATACTCATTGCTCCGTCTTGAGGAAGACGTTTCTCAGCAATATCCAGATGAGACATTATCTTTATCCTAGAGACAATTGGGGGGTGTAATTTCTTAGGCGGTGGAGGGGTCTCATACAAAACACCATCTATCCTATACCTGACCAACAGTTTATCCCTCTGTGGCTCTATATGGATATCACTTGCCCCTTGCTTTACGGCCTGCCGTATCAATAGATCCACTAAATGAACAACCGGCGCATCATCAACGTCTACATCATAGTCTATCTCTCTATCCAACTGGGTTTGGCTACCAGCATAATCCTCACCTTCGACCTCAATATTATCTATTGCTGACTGCAAGATTTCAGACCCCTTGTAAAAGGCGTCTATTGCCTTCTTGATATCCTCTGAGGTTGAAACTACTCGTTGGACCTGACACTTCGAGATCTTCGAGATATACTCTATCGCCCAGATATCCAATGGGTCAGCCATTGCACAGGTGAGGATATTGCCTTGTTTGCTAATTGGAAAAATCATATACTTTAAGGCCACTTCATACGGTATTAATCCCTCCAGGCCTTGATCCTTCTCCATTCGAAGCATTCCAGATTCCCAAGAAAAATACGGGATGCCGAGCTTTTTGGAAAGCGATATCGCTATATCCTCCTCGGTCACATAGCCCAAATCCAGGAGTATCTGTCCAAGAGTACGGCTATCGTCTTTCTGCCGTTCAAGCGCCTCTTGGAGTTGCTCCTGAGTAATAATCCCTTCCTGTAATAAGACATCCCCCAATCTCATAAGACACCTTCAATCATAGCCCCAATGCCTCTTTCATAGCTGAAATCTTTTCATCCTCCTGGGAAGGGGTTGTAGCCCTGATTCCCTCATCCGCAGGATGGTCAAGTATATGGGGGGTCAGAAACACCAAGAGCTCTCGTTCGCTCTTTTCGTTATCTTTGCTACTAAACAAGCCCTTTAGTATATTCCCAAGGCCGGGGACTTTTTTGTTAATATCGTTTTCGTACTTCTTTATTAATCCCCCCAGGACAATGGTGTGACCATCTAACACCCTCACTACAGACCTAACCCCCCTTTCTTCGGGATCCCTGAAAGAGTTCTGCAGGCCAGAGACCTTCGAGGGCTTTGTCTCGACTAATTTAGGGATGACCACCATTGTCACCTCTCGGGTCTTCATATTTACACTCGGTGTCACCTCCAGATACAATCCAGTATTGTACCTTTCTGGCTCCTCACTAGTTAGATTCCCATTGTCGTTATAATGCCTTACAATACCTATCACCTCATTGGTAAGTATGTCTATCTTTGCTGTTTCTCCATTTAATGTAAATATCTTGGGCCTAGCAAGGTATTTGGCATCTGTCTTTGTGGTTAGAAAGTTCAAAAGCCAACCACCAAAGCTAAAACTAGAATAACTTGCACTCGTAGAGGCCCCTGGCCAGAATGCCCTATCGCGCCCCAAAAACGGGAATTTCGTAGTCCTAGACATCGCCGTAAGCCCCATAAGGTTCTCAGGCCACTCTATCCCAAGACTGTCCACTACTGAGCGGGAGACATCAAGCATATCCACCTGTATCATTATCTGCGGAACCGGTTTATCCAGATTTCTGATAAGTGTCTCTATATTCTTCATGTTGGACTCGACATCTGTAACAATTATAGAATTCGTCCTCGGATCACAAACCGCTCGTCCCTGCTCTGTCAATACTGCCTCCAAGGCATCGAATAATCCCTGACCCGAAAGGCCACCCGTAGCATTGCCAGCATCTCCTGTATCCACCTCAGCACTGGTCAAGGAGGCGTTTTTCTTGGCCTTTTCTACTATCCTTGAGCCTGGGACAACCGCATACTCCAGATGAAAGACCTTTGTTTCCAATCTATCTTCTTTTTTCTCCTGTTTCTTTATGATAAGCATATCCGTCCCCTTATCATACTCACAGGTATAGTCATACAA
>JALVWL010000194.1 GCA_027034965.1 Candidatus Omnitrophota bacterium | reverse complement strand
ATATTGACGAACAAGATTGCCGACAGGAACATAGGTATAGAAGGCCATACGGATAATCAACCGATCAAATACTCTGGCTGGAAATCGAATTGGGAGCTTTCCCTTGCCAGGGCAGTGAATGTACTGCATTATCTGGAAGAAAAGGGCGTTCCGCCTAATCGCTTGACCGCGATTGGCTATGGCGAATATAAACCCATCGCATCAAATGATACACCCGAGGGTCGAAAGAAAAATCGCAGGGTTGAGATAGTGATATTGCCCGAATTGCAGAAGGTACAACCAGATACCACACCAATAGAGGGCAATAATGTAGTCAGGGGCGAGGAAGAAGAACTCAAATAAGGAGGGGGACAATGGTGGAAGAGACCAAAAAGTGGGGCGTTGTAATTTTGGTATTGGTTACAATTTTGTCTTTGTTGTTTGGCCTGCTTTCCTCGGTAAAGGCAAAGAAGGCCTATTCTATGCTTGGCGATGAACAACAAAAGAGGGTTGCCATAGAAAACAAGGTCAGGGAGCTTGAGGCCACGGTTAAACAGGCCACCAAAGATGCCCAGGACCTGATGGCTAAAAACAAGACCTTGATGGCCGAGAATAAGAAACTCAAGGCAGAATTGTCCAAGGCAAAAAAAGAGATAGACTATTTAAAGAACGAGCTTGAAAAGCTAAATAGGCTAAAGGAGACACTGGAAGAGAATCTCAAGAACGCCTTGATGGTACTTCCCGAGGATAAAAAACAGGAGATTGCTGCGCAGCCTCAGCCTGCACAATAAATAGACGAATTATCTATTAACTCTACAAGGGAGGGCATTATGCCTCGGAAGGCAGATTCCACATCTAAAGATGCTATTTCTACAGCAGAACGCCGTAAGCGTTCAGTAAAGCGGGGAAGAAAGCCAAAGGCCACGACGGCCAAGAAGAAGACCGCTAAGGTCTCTGCCAATACCAAGAGCAAGGTCAAGGCCGTTGCACGGAAGGTCAAGGCCGTTGCCAAGACCGTAAAGCGCAGGATAAGGAAAAAGGTAGTGCCTGTTAACCAGGCTTCAGAGACAGTAGATACCAATAATATCCTCATAGGGGCCCCTGCCGTGCAGGTGGTATCTTCTATTGACGATGTCCTATTGAGTCCTCAGGAGAGGATAGAGGACGCCAAGTATTATATCGCCGAAGAAGAACCACGTCAGGCCATTGGACTCGAGGATGTACGGGAATTACCCCAGTACTATGGAGATAATAAGGTAGTCCTTATGGTCAGGGATCCCTGGTGGATCTTCTCTTATTGGGAACTTCAGCCTGAATTTGTAGAGGAGAAGAGACACATAATTCCTCCGGATAAGAGGCAGGATGTCAGCTTTGTTATGCGCGTTTACGATATCAGTTATATTGATTTTAATGGCGCCAATGCCCACTACTTTTTTGATATAACCATCCCTTATGGGGCTGAGAAGTGGTATATCAATGTAAACGCACCAGGCAGGACCTGGGTAGCGGAGATGGGTTGGATCAGCAGCGATGGTTCCTTTTATCCGATAATAAGGTCAAATGCGGTAAGTACCCCCCTGGATGGTCCCTCTTGGATAACCGACGAGGAATGGGCAGTCCCTGAGGAACTGTTTTCCAAACTCTATGGGTTATCCATTGGTTTTGGAGGCCTTGGGGCAGGACTCAGTTCGGCTGAGATGCACCAATTGTGGAGCCAGCAATTATTTTCTGCCGCG
>JALVWL010000193.1 GCA_027034965.1 Candidatus Omnitrophota bacterium | reverse complement strand
GCCGGAGTTAGAGGAGGAAGAGGAAAGATATGTTGTTACTGGATTTTCTGCTGGCGCGGTGATTCCTTTGGCCGATAAGATAAAGGAATTGGTTGAGGCAGGCAAGATAAAGTACTTCTTCTTAGTCGGTGGATGTGATACGCCGTTTAAGACAGCGCAGTATTATAGAGAATTTGTGGAAAAGCTACCCAAGGAGACTATAGTTTTGACCCTTGCCTGTGGAAAGTTTAGATTCAATGATATGGACCTTGGCGATATAGACGGCATACCAAGGCTTATAGACCTTGGGCAGTGTAATGATGCAATAGATGCCATTGAGATAGTCGCTGCGATGGCGGAGTTGTTTAAGACAGATGCAAATTCTCTGCCTTTGAAGCTCATTGTGTCATGGATGGAGCAAAAGGCAGTGGCGATACTCTGGACGCTTCTGTCGCTTAATCTAAAGAATATATACCTTGGCCCAGTAAAGCCAGCATGGGTAGACGATAAGATATTAAACTACCTGGTCGACAACTATAATCTAAAACTTATCTCCACAGCAGATGAGGATATAAAGGAGATACTGGGCTGACAAACAAAGGATATAGCTGTAATGGACACAACTGCATTCTTCAAATTGTCCTATGGAATGTATGTGGTGAGCTCTGCTGTTGATGGCAGGCTTAATGGCCAGATTGCCAATACCGTGTTTCAGATTACAGCAGAGCCCGCCACTCTGGCGGTAAGCATTAATAAGCAAAATCTAACGCATGAGTATATAAAGGAGAGCATGCGGTTTACTGTTAGTGTTCTTTCTAAAGATGCGCCTATGGAATTTATCGGCAGGTTTGGGTTTAAGAGCGGCCGGGATATAGATAAGTTTGAAGCGATTAATTTTGATTTGTCTGAAGGAGGAATCCCGTATATCATAGACTATAGTCTTGCTTGGTTTTTGGTTAAAGTTGATAATATGGTTGACTGCGGCACGCATACGCTGTTTATCGGCAGGGTTGTTGATACCCAGTCTCTATCAGATGGTGAGCCAATGACCTATGCCTATTACCATCAGGTTAAGAAAGGGCTATCTCCTAAAACAGCTCCAACGTATATAAAAAAGGACAAAGATAAAACAAACCAGGAGGCTGATATGAAAAAGTATAGGTGCAGTGTTTGTGGTTATGTCTATGACCCATCTATTGGTGATCCAGACAATGGTATAGAGCCTGGCACACCGTTTGAGTCCTTGCCTGACGACTGGGTCTGTCCTGTATGCGGTGTTGGAAAGGAGCAGTTTGAGGAGGCCTAATGGCGGTTTCTAAGATAACCGATTCTGTATTTTCGGTTGGTGCGGTTGATTGGGATAGGCAATTATTTGATGAGCTTATCCCCTTGCCGGATGGGACCAGTTACAATGCCTATATAGTGAAGGGAGAGGATAGGATTGCATTAATAGACACTGTAGACCCTACAAAGGAAGAGGTCCTGCTTAGGAATCTGAGACACCTGGGAATAGACCACATAGACTATATTGTTTCCAACCATGCCGAGCAGGACCATTCTGGTAGCATCCCTGCAATATTGGAGCTGTTCCCCCAGGCAAAGGTGGTTACCAATCCAAAGTGTAAGGAATTCTTGAAGGATTTGCTCCTTATTCCAGATGATAAGTTTGTAGAGATTGAAGATGGGCAAGAGCTCTCTTTAGGGGATAAGACATTAAACTTTATATATACCCCTTGGGTGCACTGGCCAGAGACGATGTCGACGTACCTTGTAGAGGACAAAATACTATTTTCCTGTGACTTTTTTGGCTCACACAGGGCAAGCAGCTGCATCTGTGTTGGAGATAAGTGCAAGGTTATCCAAGATGCAAAGCGCTACTATGCCGAGATTATGATGCCGTTTAGGCTTCAGATAAAGAAGAATATAGAAAAGCTATCTGATTACGATATACGGTTTATCGCACCAAGCCACGGCCCGGTTTATGATAAGCCTGAATGGATAATGGATGCCTATAAGGACTGGATATCCGATAGGGTAGAGAAGAAGGTAGTGATTGGCTATGTCTCTATGCACGGCAGCACACAAGCGATAGTTGAATATCTGGTAGATAGGTTTGCAGAAAGCGGGGTTTCTGTTGTGCCGATGAATCTCACTGTTGCCGATACAGGTGAGTTTGCTATGGAATTGGTAGACGCAGCTGCCCTTGTCTTTGCCTCGCCTTATGTTCTGGCAGGTGCGCATCCAGGTGTTGTCTATGCTGCCTATCTGGCAAATGCCCTCCGGCCAAAGGTAAAGTGCATTGGCGCAGTATTTTCTTATGGATGGGGAGGCAGGGGCAATGTCCAGATAAAAGAATTGCTCTCCAATATAAGGGCTGAATTTTTAGAGCCAGTTATGATAAAAGGCTTCCCTAAAGAAAAAGACCTTGACCTGCTTGATGAATTTGTTGATGAAGTTATGCGAAGATTGCCGGATTAGGGAAATGAAAGAGGCTAACGAATACTGTATTGTCTATATCACTGCTCCCGAGGAATCGGTTGCTGAAAAGATTGCCGAAGAGCTGGTGAGAAAACGCCTTATTGCCTGCGCGAATATATATAAAGACATTACTTCTATGTACTGGTGGGAAGGCAAGATAGAGAAGGATAGGGAGGTAGTAATTATATGCAAGAGCCTGCAAGATAAGTTAGGCCCTATCGAGGAGGAAGTAAAGAAGGTTCATCCTTATACTGTTCCCTGCATCATCTCTTTTGAGATGCTTAAAGGCAATCAAGATTTTCTGAGATGGATTGAGGACTCATTGACTGCCTGAGTTAAAAATGTTTTTATTTACAAATAAGAGGACATAGAGGGAATAACAAGGGGTAAAAATGGATGCGCTGAAAGAGAGGTTGTTGCCGTATATAACGCTTTATGGGATGAGGATCTTGTTTGCCATCTTGATCTTTGTAATTGGTCGGTATCTTTCCGGGGCAATCTCTCAATTCTTAGGAAAGGCATTGGAACGGGCGAAAGTAGATGCAATCCTTGCAAAATTTCTAGAGAATCTTACCCATGCTGGCCTACTGGTTTTAGTGGTTATTGCAGCGATAAATAAATTAGGAGTGAATACCAATTCTCTAGTTGCAATCCTTGGTGCAGCTGGATTGGCTATTGGCCTTGCTCTTCAGGGTTCGCTTGCAAATTTTGCCGCAGGGGTAGTTTTGATAATCTTTAAGCCATTTAATATCGGCGATACAGTCCATATAGCAGGGATAACCGGAGTTGTGAAGAATGTAGATATCTTTAACACCACCCTTTATACACTAGATAACCGCAAGGTTATCCTGCCAAATTCAAAGATAACCGCTGAGAATATAGAGAATCTATCAGCTGTTAACAGGCGCCGTGTGGATCTGGTCTTTGGCATTTCTTACAGTGATAATATAAAGACTGCCAAGGAGGCCTTGAAAAGGGTGCTTGATAAAGATCCGCGTGTCTTAAAGGATCCAGAGCCCACTATTGCAGTTGGAGAGCTTGCAGACAGCAGTGTGAACCTGGTATGCAGGCCATGGGTAAAGCCAGAAGACTATTGGGGTGTGTATTTTGATACCCTTGAGAAAGGCAAGATTGCATTAGAGGAAGCTGGTATTACCATTCCATTTCCGCAAACAGACGTGCACCTATATAAAGGAAATTAAACCGGATTCCATTGTCAAAAATCCTCTCCATTGTCTATTTTTTTGACATCACAGCATGACTTTCTTTATTGCTGGCCAAACATGTGTTTTTTTAACCCTGCAACTATTTGGGGTAGTAAGAGATAAAAATTTGACAAAAATTTGTAACCTGGAGTAGTATTTGCATGTTTCAGTTTGATGGATTTTGCTTTTGCGAAACGATTTTGAATAATGGAGGTTTTGCGATGAAAAGGGTGTGGTTAGGTGCTATCTTTGCGGTATTGGTTTCTTATTATTTTATCTCGCCTGCTTATGCGTTTAAGTTGGCTATTTCTAAAACCAGGTTTATAGAGTACGGTTATGGAAAGAATTATTGGCATAATATGACAGACGCCATAAACAATGCTATAGGGGCCAGTAATGTTGTACTTTTGGATGACCTCTCTGATTCTTTGCTATCATATGATGCAGTAATGGTGGAGATCAGAGGATTTTCTGATGAGCTTTTACCTGTAGAGGTCCAAAATTTACAGGACTTTATCGCCACCGGCAGGTATGTGGTTCTATTTGGAGAGAATAACAATTGGCCTAATTGGAATAATAGTATCTTGGGGGTGGTTGGTGGAAGTTATAGTGGAACCGAAATCACGAATAGTTCTACTACGGCTTTTAGCCATTATCTCACGACTGGTGTGAGTGAAGTTTATTTTCCTATGAGTGGAATTGCCAATGGAGGAACGCCTCTTTTTGATAAAAATGTGGCTACTCTGTGGGGAGGGGATCTAAATGTCCTAACCCTATTGGATATTAATATTGTCTCTGATTATTTTTGGAATTATTATGATAATCATCAGTTCGCAACCAATATCGCCAATTGGCTGGCAAGATCTCCAAGTAGTCCAAACAATAACATTGTCCCCGAACCTGCAAGCCTGCTATTGTTTGGTTTTGGGCTGTTGGGTGTTGTGTTGAAGAGAAGGCGAATTTAACTCCAAACTTTTAATTAAGTCTTTTTTATTGACAGCGCTCCCTTTATCTTATATTATGCACATATGTGCATAACTTTGACTCTCAATGTAGAGGGGATTATATGAGACCAAAGAAGAGGCGCTGGATAAGGTGTGAGCCTCAAGAGAGGTGTTTCAGGCCGCAATGCAAAAGATTAGATGAGTTAGATGGTGTTGTCTTGTCTCTGGATGAATTTGAGGCAATGCGGCTTATGCATCTGGAAGGACTTACGCAGGAGCAGGCGGCAGAAAAAATGGGGATTCACCGTTCCACTGTATCGCGTATATTAAAATCCGCCCACAGGAAGTTAACCGACGCCCTGGTAAATGTCAAGGCGATAAGGATTGAGGGCGGGGTGTGTGATATTGATTATAACAGGAGGTAGTTTTATGGTAGATGCAAAGGATTTTTTTGAACTGGCGATTAGGTTTCACGGGCATAAGTGCCCGGCAATGCCGATGGGCCTGCGCGCAGCTGCCGCTGCAATGAATGTGTTAGGTTCAGACAGGGCGCAGGATAAGGAGCTTATTGTTATTTCTGAGACAGGCAAGGGCCATGCAGCGGGATGCTTTTTAGACGGGATTATGGTTGTAACAGGTGCAACCTATGGCAAGTCTAATATTCAGAAACTATATTACAACAAGATGGCCTTTACGCTTATTGATACGCGCCAAAATAAATCCGTGCGCGTGTCTCTAAAGCCAGAATTTTTCGCAAACGCTGTTAATTCTCCGTTTGTCCAGAGGCGCAAGCAGGGCGTCCCCCCGCAGGATATCCCGGAAGATGTTGTTAACCCTTTGGTGGATAAGATAATGAACCTGCCTGAGGATGCCTTTTTAGACATCGGAGAGGTAAAAGAGGTTGAAGTAAAAAAAGGCGAGGGGATGTTTGAGATAAGGCCATGCGCTAAGTGCGGGGAGATGGTGTTTGTTGATAAACTGCGCATTACAAGGGAAGGCGAACTTGTCTGTATCCCCTGCTCTGGATATGAGGGATAAGAACTTGCTGGGGTAGATCCGAATAAAGGAGGTGGGCGTGAAGTCTACAGATTATAGTATGTCATTTTTTGAGAGATACCTGACCATATGGGTAGGTTTGTGTATAGTTGCGGGTATCCTTCTTGGCAAGTTTGTTCCCGGGCTTGCGCACAGGTTAGACAGCATGGCTTTGTATGTAAACGGGGCGCCGGTTGTGTCTATACCTATTGCAATATGCCTCTTCTTTATGATGTATCCGATAATGGTAAAGATTGACTTTGCCCAGGTTATAAAGGCAGGCAAGTCTCCTAAGCCAGTCGGCCTGACATTGTTTATAAACTGGGCGGTTAAGCCGTTTACTATGTATGCCATAGCCTATATATTTTTGGGGATTTTGTTTAAAGGGTTTATCGGTCCAAATGCAGTGGATTTTGTTAAGCTCCCTCCCGGTGCTGATTGGGCAATTGGCTCTTTGCATGGCGTAGGAAAGGTGGTTATGCACAATGGAATAAAGATGCTCCAGGTTCCTCTGTGGAGGAGCTTTTTCGCCGGATGCATTCTGCTTGGGATTGCGCCCTGCACTGCAATGGTCCTTGTCTGGAGTTTTCTGGCAAAGGGAAATGACGGCCATACCCTTGTTATGGTAGCGATAAATTCTTTGACTATGCTATTTCTCTATGGAGTGCTTGGCGGATTTTTGTTAGGGGTTGGCCGTATGCCGGTGCCATGGCAGGCCTTGCTTCTCTCTATAAGCATATATGTTGCATTGCCTCTTGTGGCAGGCTATTTTTCAAGAAAGTGGATAATAAAACACAAGGGAATAGAGTGGTTTAATGAGAAATTCCTCCATATACTTACACCGATATCCATAACTGCTTTATTGGTAACACTTATTTTGTTGTTCTCTTTTAAAGGAGATATAATACTTGCCCAGCCGTTGACAATTCTATGGATAGCAATTCCTTTGTTTATCCAGACGGTTTTTGTTTTTTCCCTTACCTATTGGCTTGCTAAAAAATTGAAATTAAGATACGAAGATGCCGCTCCTTCGGCAATGATAGGGGCGAGCAATCACTTTGAAGTGGCCATCGCAACTGCAACCATGCTCTTTGGACTTTCTTCCGGTGCGGCGCTTGCCACTGTGGTTGGGGTCTTAATAGAGGTGCCTGTTATGCTTATGTTGGTCAAGATATGCCTTAACACGCGGCACTGGTTTGAGGTTGCTTCGTAATTAAAGGAGACTCAAGTATGCATTTAATTATCATCCCAGCGCTGTTTTTTGTTATAGCTTTTGTTTTTTCAATGCTTGGTATGGGCGGCTCTCAATTATATATTCCCATACTATTCTGGATGGGCCTTGATTTTAAGACGCAGGCGATTCCCCTGGGAATGCTTCTTAATGTGGTAAATTCGACTTCCGCATCATGGACATATGCAAGAAAAGGCCTTATTGAGTGGAAGACTGCCCTGCCCTTTGGCATAACGATGGTATTGTTTGCCCCGATAGGAACGCTTGTAAATTTGCATCTACCGACGAAACCGGTGATATTGATATTCGCTGTGTTTACGGCAACTGCTGCTATCCTTATGCTGTCAGGCTGGCGGCCGAAGAGAGGAGCACTTTCTTCTAAAGGCAAGCTCATACTTGGTATCATAGGCGGCAGTGTGCTTGGATTCTTTGCAGGACTTATTGGCCGAGGTGGCGGCACTTTTGTCGTGCCTTTGCTCTTTATTGCTGGCCTTGACCCAAAGACAGCGGCTGCGACGTCTGCATTTGTTGTAACCCTTTCAGGCATATCAAGTTTCGCCTCTCATATAGCCACATCTGCCAATCCGGATTGGAGGCTCTGGAGTTTGTGCGTTCTGGCTGTTTTTATTGGCAGCCAGCTGGGCTCGCGCTTTATGGCCAGCAGATTAAAAGGGAGAAGGATAAAACTCATCTTTGGCTTGGTGCTATTATTCATCTCCGCTATGTTGATTATTAAGGATGTGCTGTAGGGGCATTTTGTTTCCCTTTAAAGTCAGGGCATATAAAACACAAGTATATGGTTTGTAATTGACGCCTCAAAAATTAAGTGCTATGCTAAATTTAATAGAATGTTTTGAAATAATTTGTAATAGGAAGGTGTAATGAAAAAATTTATTTTTTTGTTGGTCTTTTTGATTTCATTATTCGTTTTTGCTTCAGATTATTCCTATGCTTTGGTAGTCTCTCCAGGAACAGCGTATCTTTATTCTTATAGCTATGCCTACTTTGATGGAACTGCGCGTAGGGCTGTAGATAGGAAACGAGGGTCTTATCCTAGTGATAATCCTTTGTCTACCCATACAAATGTGACTATTGAGAAAGGATGGAAAGGCAGGGTTTTGGCTGATAGTAGCGTGCATATTAGTTGGACAGATGCTTCTCAGGGGAGTATAGATGTTTATCAGGGATTCCATATTAAGCTAAATCGTTCTTCTATGAATATTTTTCTTCAATCTGATTGTGATTATTCCTTTGCTATCTCTGAACCTGCTATTTTTTCCATAGATTATGATACACCAGCCGAAGGAGGATTGCAGAGGTGGTTCGGCGATTACGATATGACTATTTATAGGGGCCGTTATGACAAACTTGTAGAGAAAAGTTTTGATATAAATGATACTGGTACATTTCAGATATTATTGGATAGCCCAGGATCTTATAGAATCTTTTTGCGGAGCATAATTAGCCTTAGATGGAGTTATGGCGGGCAATATTACAACAACCATAAGATAGGCCACTTTAATTGGCGGTTGGACGAGGCATCAAGTCCTGTTCCCGAACCTGCTTCTGCTTTTCTATTTTTCTTCGGCCTGCCATTTATTTCGCGGCAAAAGAAGAGGGGTTAGCTCCTTTTCTGTGACTTATTGTAAAGGGGTCGGTTATTATCAAATATCTTTGTTAATATCATTCTTTAGTAATCTGGCAGAATGGTAGATAGTTAAAACTTCAATTGTATCTTGGTTAATTCTATAGATTATCCTATAATTGCCTAAAATTATTTCTCGGATATTTTCATTGGAAAGTTCCGGGACAATTCGGCCGGATTTAGGGGTGTTATAAGAAAAATTGGGTCTGAGTAGTTGTCATTATATACCTCCAAGGAGGCCTATGTCAAAGAGATGGCAGTAAATATTCCTGAATGATTTCTGCCACAAGTTATTTGGCGCTGTGCTGTTATATGGTTGTATAATATGGCGATAAAGAAGGTTAAAGTTCGTTATGATTAAATATCAGTCCATATATTTATCGTTTGAAGGCAAGGCCATATTGCAGGATTTTTCTCTTGATATAAAAAAGGGAGAGAAGGTGCTTATTTTAGGGCCTTCAGGGATAGGCAAAACATCTCTTTTTAGCCTTGTTTTGGGGTTTGTCCTGCCAGATAGGGGAGAGGTGTTTTTTGACGGCGAGTTGGTTGATAAAAGAAGCGTCTGGAGCGTCCGCAAAAAGATAGCATATGTTGACCAGAATGCCAGTATTGGATTAGGCAGGGTAATGGATTGGTTTTCGTTTGTCAGCAGTTTAAAGGCAAATCAGGCTCGTGATTTTAGCAGGGAAAGGATATGCGAATTATTTGAGCTATTTAAATTACATTGTGATTTTCTGAAAAAAGACATCTCACAATTATCCGGCGGAGAGAGGCAGAGGGTTGCCATTATTACGGCGGTTTTGTTGGGTAGGGACGTGTTTTTTCTTGATGAGGCTACAGCATCTTTAGATAAGGAGCTTAAAAAAACAGTGGTTGATTTCTTTATCCACAGGACAGATTGGACAGTAGTCTCTGTTTCACATGACAGTCAGTGGATGGATGCGAAAGGAGTAAAAATCTTTGATATGGAGAAGAGAAAATGGGCGTCTTAGATATCTCTGTTACCTCATTAATATTTGCGTTTTTATTATTGCTTATTCCTGTCGGGATAAGCAGGGTATTTCGCCTTGGGTTGATAAGGCCGATTCTAAATGCATCTATGCGTATGGCTGTTCAGCTTATCCTGATTGGCATATTCTTGAAATACCTGTTCCTGTGGAACAATGCCGTTGTCAATATCCTCTGGCTTTTCTTGATGATAATAGTTGCCGTATTTACGGCAGTGAAGAACGCATCTATTAACTGGGAAAAGATATGGTTTCCGGTATTTCTTTCGTTTAGTTTTGCTACCCTGTTGATTGTATTTTACTTAAATGTATTTATTCTCAGGCTCGATTATGTGTTTGACGCAAAGTATCTGATTGTCCTGGGAGGGATGTTATTGGGCAATTCTCTAAGAGGAAATATTGTCGGTATAGATAGCTTTTACAAAAACATAAAAAGAGAAAAGGAAAGGTATTATTACCTGCTTTCTCTCGGCGCAAGCCAATACGAGGCAATATTGCCATATTTAAGGGAAAGCATTAAACTGGCGATAAAGCCAACCATAGCGGCAATGGCAACCATAGGTATTGTTTCTCTTCCCGGTATGATGACAGGCGTTATCCTTGGTGGGGCAAGCCCTGAGACGGCGATAAAATACCAAATGATGATAATGGTTGCAATCCTCACCAGCACAGTTATAAGCGTCTTGCTGGCGATACTCCTTACCTCACGCGTATGTTTTACTGATTACGGTGCAATGGGGGATTTTTAAATAGAAAATCTTTGTTTGCTATTGGGGTTTGATAAAATTGCTTCTGCATATTACATTGAAAATTCTGTTATCATCGCAGAAATTTCAAGGAGTGCATGTTTCCCTTGCCTAACCAAATCTATGGAAATCGTCTTATCTGATCTGAAACTCAACATGCTTTATGTTATCCATGCAGGGGATGAAAATTATCCCCTTTCTAAAAAGATATACGCTCTCTCTGCCAAGAAAATGGTTGAGACGTTGAAGAGGCTTTAAAACCATAGCTATGTTTCCCAGAGGAAAACGCGTGATTTCCGCTATGCTACCATCCTAATTTGCGTTATTTTGGTTGATTGTATTTGGGGAGTTTAGTAAAATATCAGTATGTATATACAAAGGGCTATAGAAAAACAGGTAGTTGAGGATATCAGGACAAGCAACAAGATTGTAATTATTTATGGCCCAAGGCAAGTAGGGAAGACAACCTTGGCCCAGAGGTTAATAAAGGAATTGGGCTTAAGGACGTTATCCATCAATGCTGACGAAGAAAAATATATTGATATTCTTTCAAGTCGTGATTTTGCAAAGATAAATAGATTAATAAGTGGGTATGAACTTGTTTTTATTGATGAGGCGCAAAGGATACCTGATATTGGAATAAATTTAAAGATAATAAAGGACCGCTTGCCAGGGCTAAAACTTATAGTTACTGGGTCTTCATCTTTTGAATTGGCAAATAAAATAATGGAACCATTAACTGGCCGCGTTTGGACCTATAATTTATACCCTCTTTCTATACTTGAGCTAAAGAATCATTTTAATGCATTTCAGATTGACGAAAAAATAGAAGAGCTCCTAATTTTTGGCGCTTATCCAGAAGTCTTTACGTTAGAAAACTGGGAAAGGAAGCAAAAACTGTTAGTAGAGATAAGCAATGCCTATCTGTATAAAGACGTATTGCATATCAGTAAGGTGAAATATGCTGGTAAAATCAAAAAATTACTGCAATTGTTGTCGTTTCAGATTGGCTCGGAGGTGTCAATTTCTGAGCTTGCCAGACAATTAGAAATCAATAAAGAAACCGTTGATAGGTATATAGATCTATTGGAGAAGTCATTTATTATCTTTAGGTTGAGTGGCTTCAACAGGAATTTGCGCAAAGAAGTAACTAAGATGGATAAGATATATTTTTATGACTTAGGGATTAGAAATGTTGTTATTGATAACCTGAAACCCCTTGACAGCAGAAACGATGTGGGCCAGCTCTGGGAGAACTTTTTGTTGGTTGAACGAAAGAAATACCTATCTTACACCAAACAAAATGCCTCTCAGTATTTTTGGCGGCTTACAACTGGTGCGGAATTGGACTATGTGGAGGAAAGAGACGGCCGCCTGTATGGATTTGAGTTCAAGTATAGCAATAAACCCGTGTCTGCACCCAAGTCCTGGCTTGAAAACTATCAAGAAGCATCCTTTGAAAAGATAGATAGGAAAAACTATTTGGATTTTGTAAGTTAATAAGAAACCTACTTCCCCAGCAAATTTGCTGATTAAAAGTAGGAAAAGGAAATTTGTAAGGCGTATCCAAATTTTCCGTAGATATCATTTTCTCAAATTGATTTTTCTCTAAAGTACAATATACTTCCTCTTGAGGGTTTTGGTGGATGAAAGGTTGGCTTGAGATAAAGGGGGCTTTATGTCTGTAAGCAGGTTGATTATTTTTTATTGGTAATTGTCCTATCTTATTTGGAGGATATTGGCTTGGCTATAATCATATTTATGATGGTCTTCTATCTAAGACTACGATGGAGCAATATCAGTACTTAAAAAGCAAAGAAAATGAGATGATACAGAAGGAGAAGCATAAAGATGCAGTGGGTATTGAAAAGAAGATGTTAAGACTTGCCAGGGCTGTCTATGGCCCTGTGAGTTTGGAGGTCGCAAAGATATGGTTTCGTATGGGTGAAGAATATATACTTAGGTCAAATTATGCTTGATTCAGGAGCAGAGATAAAAGCTAAAGATAAGCCAGGGTTGATTGCTTTGTGTATAGCAGCCCAGCAGGGGCATTTGGATGTGGTTAAGTTTTTGCTTTCCAAAGGGGCGTATATTGAGTCCAGGGACGAAGATGGTTGGACCCCTCTGATAGCCGCAGCCTATAATGGCCACTTGGATGTAGTGAAAGAATTGATATCTGCAGGTGCAGATATCAATGCAAAGGATAACGAAGACAAGACAGCCCTGATAATATCAGCTGAACAAGGGCATCCAGACGTTGTCAAACTCCTCCTCTCAAAAGGAGCCGATCCGAATATAAAGGATAAGGATGGCAAGACCGCATTAATGCTGGCAAAGGAAAAAGGATATACGGAGATAGTAAAGATGCTGGAGGGGGTTCAGGAAAAGTTATAGAGGGGGCATATTTTATATGCTGAAAAAGATGGGGTGATGATGAAAAACAGAAGCGCAGCTACATTAATTATAGGATTGAGCTTTTTATTATTAGGGCCGACTTTTTTATTCATTGGTAAAAATATAGTGCGCGAAGCAAAGGAGAGTATGAGCTGGCCGAGCGTTAAAGGTAGGATAGTTGAGTCGAGGATAGAGAAAAAAATCAAGTATAAATATGATGGTAGAGAGAAAAAAAGAGAGGTCTCTTATATACCTCATATTGGATATGAATACATGGTAGATGGTCAACACTATAGCGGAAGTAGGGTTTCCTTTAATGGAATAAGTACTACCTATTGGGGTGCCAAAAGATTAGTTGATAGATATCCTGAAAATAAAATGGTAGATGTGCATTATAATCCTGATAATCCCAAAAATGCGGTATTGGAACCAGGTGCCTCGTTAGGGGCATATATTCCTTTGTTTATTGGATTTATTTTTACGGTTGTGGGAATAGGTGTTGTCTTTCCTGTTGAAAGGTGGAGGAAAAACCCGGTGCCAGTTAAGAGTCCTTGATTAGTATCTTTATATATATAAAAAATATGTTTTTTGGGTTTTCAAGGCCTGTATAAGTGGTGTAGAATAAAAAACAATCTTTATTGCATAGAAATCAATTATAATAAGTGGGAACAGGTATGAGAAAAGAAAGGGTCAAACAGCTTTTTAAGCGATGGTTTAAGTTGCGGTTTGCGGTGTTATATCCGTTTGGGATCTGGGCGATTTTGTCGGGATTTTCAACAGATGAGTCTATCCGAGCCTCTGTGGGTTTTATTCTTCTTGGTCTGATTATCAGGTCATGGGCGAATTTTTATGCAATAAAAACAGAGAAACTTACCACAAGCGGGCCGTATGCCTATGTGAGGCATCCGCTTTATCTGGGTAGTTTCCTTATAATGATTGGTTTTTTGGTTATGTTAAGGGTGCACTGGCTCGTGTCTCTAATATTTGTGGCGGTAGTAATTGGCATAGTATATCGGCGCAAGATTCAAGAGGAAGAAGCTCTCTTGTTTAGTCGCTTTGGCGATGAATACCTTGATTACAAATCAAATGTCCCTGCATTGCTGCCGCTTCGCTTTTCTCCTTATCCAAAAGGTGAAAAATGGCCGCCGAGTTTTAGGCGATATATACGCAGTCAGGAGTATAAGCTCGTAATATGGACGATTGTTTTGGCAATAGTCTTTCATTTAAAGGATGAATTTATATTGGAAGGTGAACAGTTAGAGATAAACACATTCCTCCTGTTGCTGATAGCCTTTCTCTTAGGTATGATGGATGTGGTGGGTGAGTTTTTCCGCCACAGGACTAAGAATTTTTCAGATTGTTCTATTGGATAAACGAGAGCTTTTTATTGCTCATTTTTTTTTGAAATAGATATGTTTATAACATATGTAATTGACATATATGCGACAAACATATATAATAAAATCAAAAGGAGGATGGCATGAAGAAAAGGATAGAAAAGGATTTGGATACAAAGGAGCGTGCCTGCGATTTTTCCCTACGCAGGCTGTCGCGGTTTATAGAGCCAAGCATTCTTTTGTTTCTTTCAAATGGAAATTATCATGGCTATGAGTTGATAGACAGGCTTTCGTTTCTTGGGTTCCATAAAGAGGATATAGATATTGGTGCTATTTACAGGGTGCTTCGCAGGCTTGAGAAAGAGGGTTTTGTTAAGTCTAAGTGGGAGTCAGACGGCGGAAGAAGGCGCCGCGTATATAGAATAACCCGGCAGGGCAGGGATTTACTTGCTTCCTGGGTTGAGCGCATAAGAGAAAGGCGAGATGCCCTGAACAGGTTTATTAAGGTTTATGAGGAGGGATTATGAAAAAACGGGCAAGATTGATCTTTCTGGTGATTATTGTGATAGCTGTGCTTTTGGTTGTGAAGAAAAAGATAGAACTGGCGACCGCACCTGCATTTGGCAAGCAGCCTGTCTTGGTTTCGGTGTTTTATTCCCGCAGGCAGGATGTGGCGGTGTTCAGGGATTATCTTGCTGTGGTTAAGGCCATTAATGAGGCGCGCGTGTCAACCCGGGTTGCGGCAGAGGTAAAGGATGTGTTTGTGGATGAGGGTGATGAGGTGAAAAAGGAGGAACTTCTGGCAAAATTAGACGACAGGGACATATTGGCAAAGATAGAGTCGGCAAAGGCAGCGCTTGCCTCTGCTAAAGAAAACTTTGATTACTGGCAAAAGGAATACAGGCGCGATGAGGCATTGTTTAAGGCAGGTGCTATCTCAGAGGAGGAGTTTGACCGCGCAAAGGTGGCGTTTGCAAAGAGTAAGGCTAGTCTTTCTGCCGCAGAGAAAAGGCTGGATGAATTAAACACACAGCTGGATTATCTGCAGATAAAGTCTCCCTATGATGGTGTGGTTGCAAGGCGTTTTGTTGACCCTGGGGATATGGCTATGCCCGGCAGGCCTTTGTTTTTGATAGAGGACAGGAGCAGGTTGAAGCTGTGTTTTGATGTGCCTCAGGAGGATGCGGGAATAATATCAAAGGGCAAAAAGGTGTTTTTCTCTGTCAATGGAAAGGATTTTGAGGCAGAGATAACAAAGGTATTCCCTTCTCTGGACAATGCAAGGATGCTTAAGGTTGAGGTCTATATAGATCCAATATCAGGGCTTAAGACAGGCGAGTATGTGAAGTTGAAAGTCCTGATGAAGCAAAGGCATAATGTGGTGGTTGTGCCTGAGTCAGCTATAGTGAGACAGGGAGTCAAGCGGCCTTATGTGTTCGTGGTTGAGAAGGGCAGGTTAAAGGTGTTTCCGGTTGTCACTGGAATAGGCTCTAATAGTTTTATTGAGGTGAAAAATATGCCTGAAGGCATAGCGGTTGTGAAAAATCAGTATCTTTCATGGACAAGGCTCTCTGATGGAGAGGCGGTAAAGATAAGGAATAAGAGATGAATTTAACAGAGGTGTCAATAAAAAATCCATATATAGTCATTACCTTTGGGTTATTAGTCGCTGTATTGGGCCTTATTTCGTTTTTCCGCACACCGGTTGACCTGTTTCCTGATACCGCCCCTCCTCAGGTGCTGGTATTGACAATAGAGCCGGGTGCGTCGGCAAAGGATATATCGGATAAGATAACACAGATAATAGAAAAAGAGGTTAATACTATATCTGAGATAAAGAGGGTGCGGTCTGTGTCGCGGGACGAGGTCTCCGCGGTTACGGCGGAGTTTCTCTATTCTAAGGATATAAATGAGGCGGTTACGGATGTAATGAATGCACTGGGAAGGATTCGCGCTGAACTCCCTCCAGATATCCTGCCGATACAGGTCTATAAGATAACCGATGCAACCCATGCCGCTATGACACTTGCCCTGTCTCCTAAGAAAGGGAGCAAAAAGTCCCTTCAGGATCTTCGCCTGCTGGCAGAGAATGATATAAAAGATGAACTTCTGCGCATAGCAGAAGTAGGAGATGTGGATGTCTTTGGCGGCTATATCCCAGAGGTCAAGATAGAGGTTGACAAGGATAAGCTAAAGGCCTATGGCCTGACCTTGATGGATGTGGTTGCCCAGATAAGCCGCAGGAATATAACGATTCCGGGAGGTTATCTATATACAAAAAAGAATGAATTTTTGATACGCACAAGCTCAGAGTTTAAGGATTTAAATGAAATAAAGAACCTGCCGATAAAAAAGAAAAAGGATGGTTATGTTCTTTTAAAGGATATTGCTGAGGTGAAACAGGGAATAGCAGAGATGCGCAGTCTCTATCATGGCAATGGCCATCCTGCAATAGCTATGAACATATTAAGGCCTGAGAAGGGCCATACCCGCCGCACTATCAGGGCGGTAAAGAAATTTTTGCCAACTCTTAAAAAAGAATACCCTGATATCAAATTTGAGATTACCGATGACCAGGAGCCGATAATTGATATCAATCTTAAAGGGATGCGCAGCTCGCTTATACAGGCAATATGGCTTACGGTATTGATTATATTTTTGTTTCTGGCGAATAAACGCACTGCTGCAGTTATATCTATAAGCATACCGATGTCTTTTTTGTTCAGCCTTATGGTATTAAAATTTAGCCCTTATACGATGAATATGGTTACCCTTTCCGGCCTTATCATTGCAGTTGGTATGGTTGTTGATGCATCCATTGTTGTGCTGGAGAACATATACCGCCACTTTCAGGCGGATAAGTCGCTTTCAGGAAGGGATGCAGCCTTGATAGGCGCAAACGAGGTTGCACTGGCAAATACCGCGGGAGCCCTGACAACGATAGTCGTGCTTATACCGGTTATGTTTGTCGGCGGATATCCGCAAAAGATATTGCGCCAGCTCTCAATTATGATCGCCTCAACCATATTTGCCTCGCTTATCGTTTCGCTTACGATTGTTCCATTGATGGCCTCGCGTTTATTGAACCGCTCAGAGCAGAGGCAGGACCCAATAGAAAAACTGGTATCGCATATGAATATACTGATAAAGAAGGTATCTGATTTCTATATATCAGTATTAAAGGTAGCCCTGCGTTATCGCAGGATTACGTTTATGATTACTATGGCCACTTTTGTGCTCACTATACGCATTGTTGTGCCTCTGCTTGTGGGTGAGCTTATGCCGCCAATGGATACGGGGATTGTAAAGATTACACTGGATATGCCATCTAATTACAATGTGCATCAGGTAGAGTCTGTGTTGTCTCAGGTGGAGGACATCATCAAAGACACACCGGGGTTTGTGTCTATGTCTTCGGTGGTTGGCTCTGAGCCGGGGCAGATAAGTTTTGGCGGTGGTGGAGCAACTGCTCAGACTGTCTCTATGACAGTCAATCTGGTTACGAGGGATAAACGCAAAAAGACGATATGGCAGATAGAAGATGAGTGGCGAAAGAAGCTGATGCAGATAGATGGGCTTCGTTCGTTTATGGTGATGGATTACGGTGCAACCCCTATATCAACCACCAAGGCGCCATTTGACCTGATATTGAGTGGTGAGGATACGCGTGTGCTTGATAAGATGGCCACAAATGTGCTTGCCCGTTTAAAAGGGACAAAGGGATTGGTTGATGTGCGTAGGAGCTGGTATATTGATAAGCCAGAATTAAAGGTGGTCCCAGATGCACGGCTCTGCAGGCTCTATGGTGTGGATGAGGAGACAGTTGCGAGATATATAAAGCTTGCGGCAAAAGGGTTTCCGGTGTCGTTTATGCGCTTAGAGGGCTTTTTGGATATCCCGATAAGGGTGGAATACGGGGACAAAGACCTTAACCAGCCTGCGTTTCTTGACAATATCTATGTGCCTACTCGCTATGGGCCAGTACCTTTGCGGGCGATGGCAAAGGTTGAAAGGGATTACATCCAGCCGTTTATTACGCGTGAGGATCTACAAAATACAATAGACATCACTGCGCTTAATCGTGTCTATACCATTGCTCAGGCAGCGCGGGCAGCAGGTATGCGTTTGAAAAAAGCAGGCGTGGCACTGCCAAGGGGATACAGTGTGCGTATGTCTGGCACGCCAGAGGATATGATGGACTCAAAGAGGCGCTTGAGAAAGGCGCTTTTATTTGGCCTTATCCTTTTATATATGGTGCTTTTGCCTATGTATAAATCATTTTCCCATCCGATTGTGATTATGGTGGCAATTCCATTGGCCGCCATTGGCGCAATGTGGGGACTGCTTATATTTGACAAGCCAATGTGTATGCCAGCGCTTATGGGGATAATACTTCTGGCAGGGACCATAGTAAACAACTCTATTCTCCTTTTGGATTTCATATTAAATGCCAGGGCAAGGGGGCTTTCACGGGAAGAGGCAATCATTCAGTCAGTGCGTGTGCGCACGCGGCCGATATTGATGACCGCTTCTTCCACTGTTATTGGCCTTACGCCGCTGGTATTTGAGATGGCGGTTGGGCTTGAGAGGCTCAGTCCGCTTGGTATAGTTGCTGCGGCAGGACTTATACTGGGGACATTTCTGACGATGATAGTTATTCCGGTTATCTATACACTGGTAGACGACCTGAAGGCGAAATTGTTTCCCGGGCATAAGGGAGGTATTGTTGCGGCATTGGTTTTTCTAATCTTTTTCTTGCTAACAAGTGGGAGCACAGTTTATGCAGATGATGTTTCAGGAGGCAGGCAGTTTTCCCTTAAATCAGCGATAGATTATGCTATTATGCATAGCCCTGAGGTAAAGGTGTCAGAGGCGAAGAAGGAAAAGGCATTTGCAGGTAAGGTTGGCGCAATGGTATCTCTTTTGCCTCACGTTAGCATATCAGGTTCTTATACGCACTATGATGAGCCGCACGCAATTGTCCCCGGTATTATCGGGACAAGGCAAAGGTTTGACGACGATATTTTTTCAGGAAAGATAGGTGCAGAGATGCTTATTACTGACTTTGGCAAGAGCTTCTATTCCTATAAGGCAGCAAAAAAGCGGTTTCTATCGTCTCTGGATAGCCTCTATAGGAGAAAAGAGGCAGTTGCCTATATGGTGGGCAATCTGTATGCCAATATTGTTGCCATAGATGAATTATTGGCAGCGCTTAACGCCTCTCTTGAGAGTATAAAGGAATTGGAGAGACGGATGGAGCTTTTCTTAAAACAGGGAAAGATTGCTGAGCTTGATCTGTTAAAGGTAAAGGTTAGACTGGCAGAGATAAAGAGTGAGATTGCTGAGACAAAGGCAAAACGCAAATACCTGATAGGGGCGTTGAAAGAGGCAATGGGGTATAAAGGTGATATTAAGTTGCATGAAGAGATGGGTTTGTTGTCTATAGGGGAAGATAAGATTTCTTTTGATAGAGCAGTAGAGGAGGCAATGGAAAACCGCAGGGACTTGGCAGTTAGTAAGCAGATGTTAGAGGCAGCTAAGTTTTCTATTATCTCAGCAAAGCGTTCATATCTTCCTGTATTAAAGGTCTTTGCTGGTGCTGGCGAGTTTGGTGGCAGGGACAGCAGTGCAAGGTTTGCTGATGGAGACAGGTGGGAGGACGATACATGGGTGGGGATAAAGGGGAGTTTTTCCTTGTTTGACGGAGGAAAGAGAAGGTCATCTGAATTATCAGCAGTGGCAGAATATAATGAGCTTCTGGCGCAGGAGAATAAATTGGAGCTATCCATATACAAGGAAGTAGGCAGGGCAGTAGCGGATGTGTTTTCTGCAAAAGAGAGGCTTTCCCTTGCTATGGCTTCTAAAAAAGAGGCACGGGAGGCATTACGGCTTGAGAAACTGAGATATGAAAAGGGCAAAGGCACGATAAATAATGTGTTGGATGCAGAGGCTGCTTTGAGAAAGGCAGAAGGCCTGTATGCCTCAGCAAAGGCGGATTATAATACGAGCGTGTTTGAGCTGTATTTTACGGAAGGGATCTTACTTGATTATTATGCCACACTTATTGAGGAATAAGTTATAGCCGAAAGTAAACAAAAAACTTATAAAGCAGGTTTTATTCCAACTCTATGCTTGACAGTCTGTTTAGCATGTGTTAAAAACTATCAAGGCGATGAGGCCTGTCTTGTAGCACGGGGTAGTGCTGCGTAATTTTCTGGAAGCAACGAAGCTCCTTTAAGAGGTTTTTTACAGAGATATTGTGCCTCTTGAAGGGGCTTTTTTTTATTTTGTGGCAGGTGTGGCGGTTTAAAAAACAAAGGAGGTGGTAGTGTGAACACGGGAGCATTGGCAGAGACAGTAAAACAACTCGTGGATAGCGGCAATGTATTCTTTCTTTTGATGGGCGCTATCCTGGTCTTTTCTATGCACGCAGGATTTGCCTTCCTAGAGGTTGGTTCTGTGCGGAAGAAAAACCAGGTAAATGCATTGGTGAAGATTTTGACTGATTGGGGGATTTCTACGGTTATGTATTTCTTTATTGGTTTTCCGATTGCCTATGGTATAAGTTTCCTTTCACCAGCAGAAAAACTCCTGGGTAATGACCATGGCTTTAATCTGATACACTTTTTCTTTCTTTTGACCTTTGCTGCATGTATCCCGGCGATTATCTCGGGTGGTATTGCAGAGAGGGCAAAGTTCTGGACTCAGTCTGTTGCAGGTGCAATCTTTGTTGCCTTGGTTTATCCGTTTTTTGAATCCCTTGTTTGGGGGAAGAACGTCTTATTGGGACAGGATGGCTCCTGGCTTGCCAATCTGGCAGGTGTTCCGTTCCATGATTATGCGGGTTCGGTGGTTGTTCACTCTATTGGTGGTTGGTTGGCCCTACCTGCTATTTTGATTTTAGGACCGAGATTAAAGAGATATGTAAATGGCAAGCCGCAGGTAATAAAGGTCAGCAATATCCCGTTTCTTGCTCTGGGAAGTTGGCTTCTGTGCGTTGGCTGGTTTGGTTTTAATGTGATGAGCGCAGGTGAGCTTACCAATATTTCTGCGCTTGTTGCGGTTAATTCCCTTATGGCAATGGTAGGTGGAATTATTGTTGCCTTGATTGCCTCAAAGAATGATGCGGCATTTATACACAATGGCGCTTTGGCAGGGTTGATTGCGGTTTGCTCTGGTTCGGATGTCTTTCATCCAATAGGTGCCCTTATTGTCGGTGGGATTGCTGCCTGGATCTTTGTTGTGTTGTTCCAGATAGAGACGGAGAAGATGAAGATAGATGATGTCCTCGGTGTGTGGCCTCTTCACGGTGTTGCCGGAACCTGGGGTGGTGTTGCATGTGGTATCTTTGGCAGCAAGGCCCTAGGAGGGCTTGGGGGTGTTAGTCTCCTGGCTCAGGTGATAGGTAGCGTTGCAGCGATTATTGTTGCTTTGATTAGTGGCTTTGTTGTATATGCCTTCTTGAACGGCGTCTTTGGCATCCGTTTGAGTGAACATGAGGAGATTATTGGTGCTGATTTGAGTATCCATAATATCGAGGCCTATCCAGAAGAGGCTCTGTAATCTTTTGAGAAAAAGGAGGACAATGCTATGAAGAAGATAGAGGCCATTATACAACCTGAAAAACTAGACGATGTAAAGGAGGAATTGTTTAAGGCCGATATCCATAAGATGACCGTTAGCAGGGTAAAGGGCTGCGGTCAGCAGAAGGGATATACGGAAAGTTATAGGGGGCAGATATACAAGGTAAATCTGCTTCCCAAAATAAAGATAGAGATAGTGGTAAATGAAGAATATGTAAAGCCTACAGTGGATGCTATTATAAAAGGGGCACGAACGGGTAATATCGGTGATGGAAAGATATTCATCACTGATCTAGCAGAGTGCATTAGGATAAGGACAGGCGAGAGTGGAGAGAAGGCAGTAGGATAATCCTATGATCCTGGTAGTAAAGCACGTTGTTAGTGAGGACGCGGGGCTCATTGGCGATTTATTGAGAGAGAGGGGCTGTAAAGCTTCTACTGTGGAGCTTGAGAAAGGCGATAGCCTTCCCGCGTCCCTTTCTCCTTTTAATGCGGTTGTATTTATGGGCGGCCCTATGGGGGTCTATGATGAGGAGAGGTATCCTTTTTTGATAGAAGAGGACAAGTTGATAAAGGAGGCTGTGTCTAACGGCATTCCCTTTTTAGGGGTCTGCCTTGGTGCACAGCTGTTGGCAAAGGCCTGTGGGGCAAGGGTTCATTCCGCAGCCTGTTCAGAGATTGGATATTTTGATATTTCGATTACCCCTGAAGGCAAGGGCGATCCGATTTTTTCAGGCGTTCCTCCTTCTATAAAGGTATTTCAGTGGCACAACGATACCTTTGATATCCCTGCTGGGGGAGTTCTTTTGGCTACTGCGGAAGAATGCAGAAACCAGGCATTTAAAATTGGGAAGAATGCCTATGGCCTGCAGTTTCACATAGAATCAACGCCTGAGATGGTTAGTTTGTGGTTAAATGAAGACCTGTCTAACCCAGATCCAACTATTAAAGAAAGGGCGGAAAAGATAATTTCAGAGGCTGATAAGGTTTATAATGCAATGTTATCCTATTATAAGTTAATAATAGAAAATTTCCTCTCTATTGCCTGTAAATGAAGATAGGTCTCATCCGAAAACTGCTCAGCATAGAGTTCCTGACAGCTCGAAGACAAATCAGAATTTAAATTTCGATTCAGGTGCTAGCAATACAAAGGACCAAACCTGGGATAGGGTGAGAATTATTTTTCTTTTTTCCTGTACACTCTGATGGTGCTCAGGACAGAGTCGAGGTATTTGGAGAATTTCTTGTCTTGTTTTTGCCTTTTTAACTCTGCCTTTATTTTCTTTATATCCTCTGGGGTCGGCTCAGGGGCAGGGTGAAATTCCTTTATCTTTAGGATAACCCATCCTATGTTTGTCTCTATCGGTCCGCATATGTTCGCCTGTTTGTTGCCAAGACAGTTTCCTTTTATATATTTAATAATAGGCTTTACCATACCCACACCAGGCAGGTAGTATTGCTTGGCTGTGAGCCCCTGGATATCCTTCCAGCCTTCTGTTGTCTCTTCTGTTGAGGCAGAGGCGGCCTTTTCTGCACTCTGATGGGCGAGTTCCAGCGCCTTTTCGCGGGTTAGGATCTGTTTTATTTTATCCTTTACCTCCTCGAGACTGGCGATGTGTTTTTCTTTTATATCCTTTACCCTTAATATAAAGGCCTGTTTATCAGTCTCCAGCAATGGGCTGCTCTGTCCCTTCTTAAGGGAAAACGCGTAGTTGTAAAAGTCCTCGTTGAATCCAAATTCAGGGACAAAGTCCTGCCTGCTTATATAGCCGGTCTCTTTAATCTTTAGCCCTAGCTCCTTTGCCAGGGATTCTATATCTGGCTTCTTTTTATGCTTTATGTCCATAATCTTTTCTCTGGGCAAGAGGATGTATTCTACATTGACCTTCTCGGGGATAATCAGGGCGTTTTTGTTCTTGTCATAATATGCCTTTATCTCATCTTCGCTTACTGTTGCCTGGGATATATATTCGGAAAACGGAAAACTCTTATAGGAGATATCGAAGCTTTCCTTTTGGTTCTCCCATTCCTGACGAATTTCCTTTTCTTCCACTGTTATTGCGCCGGTTGCCTTTTCTTTAAGCCTTTCTATCAACAGGTCCTCTCTTAGGGTCTCCTCGAATTCTTTTTCTGGAATGCCCAGGTGTGACAGGAACGCCTTGTATTTTGATACGGAAAATTTATTGTTCCTATCAAGGAATGCCGGTATGGATGCGATATATTCTGCCAATTCCCTGTCGGTTACCTTTATATGCTCTTTCTTTTGGGCCAGATAGAGCAGGACCAACCTGTTCCAGGCAAGGTTATCGATTAGTTCTTGTTCCAGTCTTGGTTTATCAAAGGCATTTATCTCCTGGATTACGTAGATATGATTTTTTATCCTATTCCACATAGGCAGGGTTATAGTCCATTTCCCTATTTTGCCTATGAAATATCTCTTGTTGCTCTGAATAGCTGAACCCACACCCCAGAGGATAAATGCTGGGATGATAATAGCCGCTATGATGAGCATCATTTGCTTAAGTCTTCTCTGGGATAGTTGGACCTGTCTTTTGGCACGTTTTTTCTTCTTCATAATCTTATCCTTTCCCTAGAACAAAATGTCTTTTACAAGCGATAATATATTTTGTTATTATATAACATATTATTTATTATAACCAAAAACTAAAAGCGAAAAACTCAAAACTAAAAACCACAACTCAAGTTTTGAGGATGTAGAAGGGAGAATGAAGCATGAAGGATTTTTATTTACCGAGATATTTTTCTTTTTTAATAAAAAATTTCCTTCATTCTCCATGCTCCATTCTCCGTGCTTAATAGATAATGGAGGCAGATTATGGTAATCGTGACCGGCGGAGCTGGATTTATTGGCAGTGCCCTGATATGGCGGCTCAATAAAGATGGTAGAGAGGATATCGTAGTAGTAGACAGGTTTGATAAGCAAGGCCAATGGAAAAACCTGCGAGGTCTGCGCTTTGCAGAGATTATCCATATAGAGGACTTCATGAAATCAATCGATCAATTCTTGCGTGAGGCAGAACTCTTAGTCCATCTAGGCGCCTGCAGTGACACAACGGAACAAGACTTTTCGTATCTATTAAAGGAAAATTTCAACACATCTAAGGTTTTGGCAAAGGCCTGTCTGGATAAGGGGGTAAGGTTTGTATATGCATCGAGCGCCGCTACCTACGGCAAGGGCGAATCAGGATTTGACGACCAAGATACTGCCTTGTTATATAGGTTGAGGCCCCTTAATCCCTATGCCTATTCAAAACACCTATTTGACCTCTGGGCCCTTGAGAACAACCTGTTGAGAGATATAGTTGGCATAAAGTATTTCAATGTCTTTGGTCCGAACGAGTACCACAAGGGACATATGCGCTCTATGGTGATAAAGGCCTATGAGCAGATAAAAGAGACAGGGAAGGTGAGGTTGTTTAAGTCATATCATCCAGATTATGAAGATGGCAGGCAGAGGAGGGACTTTATATACGTAAAAGATGCAGTAGATATGACCGTCTATCTTATGGAAAACGAGTCGGCCTCAGGGATCTACAACATCGGCACGGGCAAGGCCAGGACCTGGCTCGAGCTTGTAACCCCTATCTTTGAGGCATTGAATAGAGAGGTATCCATAGAATTTATAGATATGCCCCAGTCTATAAGGAACCAGTATCAATACGAAACCAAGGCTGAGATGACGAAATTGTTTTCCCTGGGATATAGGGGAGAGCTGTGGGAGTTGGGCTTGGCAGTGAAGGATTATGTCCTTGATTATCTTGAAAAGGACCGTTTTCTGGGTGATGACCTAATTGACATTAGCATATGATTGTGATATAGTTACAATAAGGCACTTGGATATGGGGCGATCAGTGGGGCGCGAATCTTTGAAATATGGTTAATAGAGCTATTTGTGTTCAACCATTGTTTAATTTTTTAAAAATATTTTATTATGTGTTTGACCGCTAGGTCAAAACATCCTGAATCGCAATAGGTTTAGAGCCAATAAAACAGGGGGTATCTATGAAGCAAAGGGTTTCTAAAAGGGGCCAGAGTATAGTGGAATATCTGATTATCTTGGCAGGTATTATCGCTGCAATCCTGGTGGTAAAGACTATGCTACAGAATAAGGTGCAGAGCAGTTATAACCACCTGGGTAATCAGATGGAGGCAGCCATAAATAAGTTTGAGGTAAAATAGGAGAAGGGATGTGGAGGTCCGCTGGTCAGAGTACCATAGAATATCTGTTGATAATAGCCGGTATTGTTGCGGCATTGATATTGGCAAAGGGCTTTATTGGGACAAAAGTGAGGAATTCCTATGAACGAATGGCGAATATGGTAGAGGATAGCGTGGATTCTTTGCCACTCAATTAGGAGGTTGGTTATGAGATTGGGATTGAGGCGAGGACAGAGCACAGCTGAATACGCAACACTACTGGTGATAATCATAGGTGCGATTACAGTGATGCAGTTGTTTCTGAAGCGGGGTATGAATGCGGGGATAGCGCATGCAACAAAAGAGCACTTCCTTAACGCAGGGACAGGCTCTAGTGGCCTTGCAGGTACGGCCCAGTTTGAGCCGTATTATTCGACTAGCCATATAGATACTACCGTTACTTCGGATAAGACAAAACGTATAATGGGCGGCGGTGCATATTATATGAATTCCTTTACCAATGTGACCTCAAGTGGCTGGAGAAATCAGGAAGCAGTCACTGGGCATGAGGAGGAATCTTCCTGGGGTTGGAATTACACATTGGATGATCTAAGAACTAGTCCATAATGTTTCAGGAGGCTGATATGAAAAGGAAGGGACAAAGCACGTTAGAGATTGTAATCCTAGTAATAATCGTAGCTACAGCGGTTCTATTTATGAATAGGTACATAAAAAGGACAGTTATTGGAGGGTTAAGGGATCAGGCAGATAAGCTTGGAGACCAGTATTCAATCTCTGCTGTAAAAGAATATAAGACAGTGCAGACCAGCAACTCCAAGAGCAGAGTAACCCAGACCAGCGGCGGGGCAGTAAAGACAAACATAATATACAGTAATCAGACGATAAACGAGACGGTGAACTATCTTGAGCTCAATAAGGAAGATACATTATTCTAGAGTCTATGGCCAGAGCCTGCTGGAGTATCTGATATTGAGTGCCATTAGCATAGCGGCTATGGTAGGGGTGATAAACTATTTCAATGACAGGGCCCAAAACTGTTTAAGTGCGGATTTGACCGAAGGGACAACATGTCATTGAGAAAGAGATTGGCCCAGAGTATGTTAGAATACGTGACGCTCTTTGCTATAGTAGCGGCGGCGTTTTCGGTTATGTATCAGTTTGCAGTAAGGTCTGTGAATTCGAAGATAAAGTTGTTTCAAAATATGGTGGATACATCGCCTAGCGAGAATACAACTTCTGGTGGTTCTAGTTAGAGAGGAGGTTGCTTATGTATAGGACTGGACACAAAGGCTGGTTTAGACGTGCCCAGAGCACAGCGGAATATGTTACCTTATTTGCGATAATCATTGGCGCAGTCGTTGCAATGCAGCTTTTTGTAAATAGGGCGGTCAAAGCTAAATCCAAAGACGCATTTATGTTTTACGCAGGGGCAAATGGGCTTAATATTCAGGGTAAACTCCAATATGAACCCTATTATTCTACGCAGAACATCGCCCAGACATCCAACTCTACTGCTACGACTACATTTGGTGCCAACTTTGTCGTGGGAACAACTACGACCGCCAATACAACATATGCTACTGGATCTTATGAAGTACAAGAAGCTGATGACAGTTTGAGCTCAGATAAATTTTAAAGGAGGGTGAGTTATGAGTAGACGAGGACAGAGCACGATTGAGGTTGTGGTGCTCTTTATAGTGATAGCAGCGGCCTTGTTTTTGATGCGGGCATATGTCCAGCGGAGCTTGATGTGGAAATTAAAAGACGGTGCAGATAAGATAGGGACCCCCTGGACATATGAGGGAGATTCCAGCCACATTGCCTATGAAGAGACCACCAATGTTGTCCGTCATACTGTTGAAGATACCTATTCTTCGGGGAAGGTATTTACTAACTATCTGACTTACAATAGCTTTCAGAAAGTGACAACAAACGTGGTAGAGGTAAAGAGAGAAGACCGCGGTGAATTATTCCAGAATGACTACTAATAATGCACAGGCACAGTTGGAGTACCTGATATTGTTTGCTATCATTTGTGCGGCTATTATCTGGGTATACGAGCAGGGGCACAGAGACATAGGGACCAAGATAGCCGACAAGGTAAATGAAGTTGACGGGTTGTTAGATGTGCCTGCGGATTAGGCAGAGCTGATGAGATGGCAAAAGATATTATTGCAGAAAAGGAGTGGCCAGAGCATTGCCGATTATGTGATGTTGATAACCGTAATAGGGGCGGCCCTTCTTGCGATGCAGTTGTTCGTAAAGCGGGCCATCCAGGCAAAGCTGAGGGATATGCTGGTTGCCTCTGGCTATAATAGACAGTCTGTTGCCCGGGTAGATGTGCGTAATAGCGAGGTTAAGGCCAATGAAATAGAATCTAATCTGGAGGTTGAGACTTTTTCACAGGTCAGGCTGGCTATAAAAGGTGGCAAGTTGCAGTTTAACTCCTATTCTAATTCCTTCCAGAACGGAGATGAGTTATGAAGGGCCAATCTGTGATGGAGATAGTCGTCCTTATGATAGTGATAGTTACGGCCATTCTTTTGATGTCTGCCTATATAAAACGCGCCTCCAATGGCAGAATATACGATATGGCAAAGAGCTTAAGTGAAGGGCTGTATTCAGCGGATGGGAACTATTCCTATAACAGATTGATAAGAAGAAATATAGAATTGCGTTATAACTATATAGAGATTAAAAACAGTTCTACGGGTAATGTAGAGGATGTAGAGGTAAATATAGACGTCCTCGCCAATGATGAGTACAGTGAGGAATCCTATGATTTTGAGGTGGATATATGATTGGATTTAGTAGCGGGCACAGGAAGGGACAGGCCCTGGTGGAGCTGGCGGCCTGGGGCGGGCTTATGTTGATAGGCGCAAGCATCCTGGTCTCTTATATGATGAATTTGATATATGTTCAGGATACAATGATGCGCAACTTCAGGATGGCAGTCAACTTTGCCCGTCAGATCGGGGCAAAAAATACCAACGCCACTGTTATACATGAGCTAATTGTCCATAAAAGGATTCCCTCTCTACCCTTTTTGCCGGATAGTGGTTATAAGGAATTCAGACACATTAGCCAGGTGCGTTTCACCAGAAATATGTTTGCCACTGAAAAAGATAGTGATCCGGATTATCCATTGACTATGGTAAGGATTGTTATGGATGGCAGGATATTGGCCGAGGAGATGAAGATAGGGGAAAACCGCTTTTCGCACATACATAAGTATTGGCTTCCAGATGCCTTAGAAAGAGAAAGAGATCTGCTTAATCAGGTCTTTTTTACTGACCTGCCGATATTGGATATGATTGATGCCAGTCTAGACGGTATAATAGATGGGGCGGAAAAGATCAGGGATAAGCCTAAAGATTTTATAAGCTGGGGAGATTGTAGAGATTATAGTAGAGCGAAAACGAAAATAAAGAAATATGCCGAGGATATAATAGGCAAGGATGGAAAGACAAAGAAGTGCAAGGCCTTCCTGGCTACTCTGGAGGGCAGCTATAGGGATCAGAATGAGGAGGTAAAGGAAGAGGTAAAATCCTGTCTAAAGAGTGTGTATGGAGCTGCGAGTAAGTTAGTTAATAGTGAATGTTTTTATGACAAAAAAGAGGTATTTACGCGCTTTGCAGATGAGATAGGTGATGAACTATTTCTTCTTGAGAACGGCTATTGGAAAGGCGATGTTGCCGAAGATTATTGGGGAAAGACTACTATAGAGTCTATGAAGGGAGAGATAAGGATAGAGCAAGACAATAGCGGTGGACGGATAAGCGTTATTAATCCCTACTCTCAACGCAGGACGATAAGGAGCAGTTATGGCAATAATGAAATTGAGTGGCTTGCACCTGATGAAGAGATTAGTTGGTAAAGAGGCCCAGGTTGCCTTGGAATTTATTATAGCAGTGGTTACGATTGTTATCTTTTTGACAGCAATGCTCAAGTTTGTAAACTGGGCGATGAAGGATATGCACGATAGGTACCAGGCCTATGAGGGTACAAGACATGATATGGTTGAGGATTTTTATAGTGGCAGTAGATTGAGATTGGATTAGGGGGCAGGAGATGAAGGTATTACCCTATGGAAGATCGCGAAGGCTTGGCCAGATAGCGGCAGTGATACTTGTGGCCCTGACTGTATTTCTGTTTTTTGCGGC
>JALVWL010000192.1 GCA_027034965.1 Candidatus Omnitrophota bacterium | reverse complement strand
GGCACATCCTCTGCAGGTATTCGGATTCGATGGTATTTGGTGCATCTGCGTATGGGATGGGATTTCTGGCACTGGGTAAGGGAGATATTTCTTTATCGAGTCCAAACCCCTGGCAATTTGGCGTTAACCTTAGCTTGGAGAAGGACCTTGAGTGGGATAGCTATGCCCCTTCCTTTGAGCTTGATTTGCTAGATAGGGAGGTCAGATGAGAAGGGCCTGGATCTTTCTATTGTTCATCTGTATTGTCCTGACCGGGGATAAGGGTTTGGCTGTTGAGGATGTCGGTATACTGAAGATAGCCCCTACCAGAGATTCTATCGTATTAAGGTGGCCCTTTTGCTCGAAGATGGCCTTGGAGGACATATATGTAGAGATATTCAGGCAGGGCTCTCAGGGAGAATGGCAAAAGATAGCAGTAATTGTCCCTGACCTGCGGAGCATAGCCAATGCCTTTACGGATAATCCTGGATTGTTTCATAGGATAAAGACCCAGGTACTGGCCGGCAGAGACGATAGGCTTGTATTTCTCTTATATTTAAAGGGGCTTGAAGACCTTGAACTGGCCCGCTATTTGTGTATTGCCTATGAAGACAGGGATATAGATAGACGCAGATTCTACAGATACAGGGTAGTCTATCTACACAAGGGAGAGGTCCTGGAGACATATGAATCCATAGGATTTACCTCTCTTAGCGAGTATCAGGATATAAGCATAGCCCTAGATGCCTACTCGGATGCTGAGAATGACTACCTAAAGTGGGATACTCCGGATAATATCGTCTTTTACCGGATATACCGCAATGGCAGGTCCCTGTTCCCTTATCCATTCTTGATATCAGAAGGCCAGGAAGAAGAGGACTATTTCCTGGAAGTGAGATCAGACGAGAATAAGGCGGAATATCTTGTGGAAGGTGTTGATTGGGCAGGAAATAGGTTTAGGTCTCAGGTGGTCAGGCCCCATCTGATTTCGACTCGCCTGCAGAAAAAGAGACAGGCCAGGTCAATCGATTCAGACAAAACCAAACGATTACCATCGACGATAGAGATAAAGGATGTAAATCTAGAAATAGATGCTGCTGGAAAGGTGACCATCCAGTGGAGATCCCCTCTGGACCTGGATTATGAGGGGGTATTGATATGGAGGAGTCTGGATGGTGGTAGGTCCTTTGTCCTGATTACCCCCAGACCTGTAAAATCAAATAGTTATCCGGATAACTTTTCGCCTCTGGGGAACGACATTAAGAAGATATACTATAGATTGTCTCTTATCGATAACGCGGGAAGGGCTAGCAAGCCGACCATCGTCTCTTTGCCAGTTAGCTCCTCTCGAGTGATTTTGGCTCCTCCCTTGTTAATGGACTGCGAAGTGAAGAATGGACGGGTTTATCTGGATATTTCCTCTCAGGAAGGTGTTGCCGATGAGGTGTTATGTGAGATAATATCTGATGGAAGGCTGATAAGACACGAAACAAAGAGACCTGGCAGGATTGTGCTTGCTGACCTGCCCCAAGGAGATTTTGAGGTGAAGCTATATTCGGTGGACAAAAAGGGTCGTAAATCTGAACCGCTTATCTTACATCTTCCTGCTCTGTCATTGATAAAGGATTAGAGAGACGATGATATTAAATCAAAGGGTTGCCCAGATATTTCACGAGATGGCGGTGTTGCTGGAACTCCTGGGAGAGAATCCCTTTAAGGTGCGTGCCTATGAACGAGCCGCAATGCACATCGAATCTATGCCCGAGTCACTGGAGGACTACCTTCTCCAGGGTCGTCTCAGGGAAATACCAGGGATAGGCAAGGATCTGGCTGAAAAGATAGAGGACATCTATAGGACCGGCACCTTTGCGCAATATGAAGAGGTAAAGTCAAAGATTCCTCCTGGATTGATAGATATGCTTAACCTGCAGGGCCTGGGCCCTAAGAAGATACGCGTTCTCTATGATAAACTGCGCATCGATTCATTGGACAAACTCGAAAAGGCAGCAAGGGAAGGGCGCCTGCGGGCTCTGGCAGGTTTCGGAGTCAAGACAGAAGAGAATATAGTGAAGGCAATAGAGTTCCTGCGGAGCAATGCCGACAGAGTTGCCCTAGGAAAGGCGTTGCCTGTGGCGCTTGATATTAAAGAGTTCGTTGCTGCAATAGACTCTGTGAAGCGGGTAGACATCGCTGGCTCTATAAGGAGATTTAAAGAGACCGTACATGACATAGATATGTTGGTAATCTCTGATAGACCTGGCGAGGTTATGGAAGGCTTTGTCTCTTATCGAGATGTGGATAGGGTGATTGCCTGTGGCGAGAAGAAATCGAGTGTTGTAGTGGCGGGGATGCAGGTAGACCTGAGGGTCTTTGATGAGGAGAGTTATGGTGCAGCCCTTATGTATTTCACAGGCTCAAAGCAACACAACATAAGATTAAGGCAGCTCTGCCTTGAGAAGGGATGGAAATTAAACGAATATGGTCTATATAAGGCAAATCGCCGTCTGGCAGGCAAAAGCGAAGAGGAGATATACCGTCGCCTATCTATGGACTGGATCCCCCCAGAATTGAGGGAGGATCAAGGCGAGATCGAGCTCTCCTTGGAACATCGACTCCCATCCCTAGTCGAAGCAAGCGACATAAAAGGGGATTTGCACCTGCACACCACCTACAGCGATGGCAGTTCCTCTATTGAAGAACTGGTAGTTAAGGCAATCTCTTTAGATTATTCCTATATTGCAATAACCGACCATTCCTTTACTCTATCAGTTGCCAATGCGATGACGCGAGATAAATTCTTTTCTATATATGAAGAGGTAAAGAGGCTCAGAAAAAAATATAAGGGATTTGAGATATTGGTAGGAATGGAGGTCGACATATTTGGGGATGGCGAACTGGATTGCCACAAAGACATACTCGACCTATTAGACATAGTGGTTATTGCTGTGCATACTAGGTTTAAGATGCCAAGAAAACAGATGACCCGCCGCATAGTCAAGGCAATGAGCCATCCGCGCGCCAATGTACTTGCCCATCCAACTGGTCGCCTGCTCGGCGTAAGGGATTCCTATGAGGTGGATATGGAAGAGGTGCTTGGTGCGGCCAAGGAATACAGCGTTGCCTTGGAGTTAAATGCCTCGCCTTTTAGGTTGGATATTACATCCGATGTCTGTAGACGTGCAAAAGACCTAGGAGTGAAGGTCTGTATAAATACGGACTCCCATTCCATAGACCAAATGGACAATATCTACCTGGGGATTGGTACGGCAAGGAGGGGTTGGCTGGAGAAAGACGATGTCTTAAATACAATGGACATCGCATCTCTAAAGAGGTTTCTTACAAAAGATGGTTAAGAGAAGGTTTATCCTATTCATCAGTCTGCTTGGAATTCTGCTGCTGATATTTGTATTTTTACGCCAGAGGCAATATTATCCTGAGGTGCACAGATATTTTCTTATGGATACAGAGGTCGATATCGTTCTGCCAGCCAAGCGCAGCTACCTATTAAAGCACCTGTTGCCTATCGTAAATAATATGATTTCATCCCTGGATTTCTACAACCCATCCTCCTGCGTGAGCAGGCTGAATAAGGATGGCAGGATAGCGGCAGACGATATTTGTTATCCTCTTATCAAGGAACTGATTATAGAGAGCAAATCCGTATGGAGGGCTACAGACGGTGCATTCGATCCTGGGTTCCGTGGAGAATGCAGTATAGGGGATATTGAAGTGAGTCAGACAGCAATAAGCGTGAATAAGGCCCAGGGCAGGTGTATCTTTGACTTTTCGGGAATTGCCAAGGGATACATTGTCGATAGGATGATAGATTACCTTGCCGCTGCCTCTGTGGAATACGCTATGGTGAATGCAGGAGGCGATATCCGTTCTTATAGGAAGGACAGCATCCCAGTACTCGTTGAGATACGCAACCCCTTTGGCAAAAAACCCTTCGACAGGATTTTTTTAGGAAATGATGCAGTAGCTACCTCTGGCAACTACGAACGGGGCAGGCATATCATAGATCCTTCTACTGGAAGACCAGCCAATCAGATGATTAGTGCCAGTGCCGCTGCGAAAAGATGTGCTATTGCGGATGCCTGGGCAACTGCCCTGTTTGTTCTCGGAGAGAGAGGACTGAATATAGCCGAGGAGAAAGGAATTGGGGCAATGATAGTCTATGGGCAATCTAGTCCAGCTCCAGCTAGAATTATGGCAAATAAGAAGTGGAAGGCAATAAGATTATGAGAAATAGGAGGAGAGATGATACCCTACGATAGGCCATATTTAATTGCAGAGACCGCCTACAATCATCAGGGGGACCTTGAATATCTGAAGGCTATGGTTGATTGTCTTCCAGATGAGGCAGATGCAGTCAAGTTCCACCTATTGATGGATATTGATAACTATATGCGCAGGGACCATCCGATATATGAGATGGTCTCTGGATGGCTGTTTCGCCAGGAAGACTGGAGGCATATCTTTGATCTCTCTATCCAAAAGGGCAAGGACATAGTTGCCCTCTGCGATGATGGCTCGAGCATTGACTTTGTCTTGAAAGAATGCCCTGATATAGCCGCTATCGAGTTGCATAGCACTGGCCTCAACGACATCGAGCTATTGACAAAGGCCAGTAGTTTTTCCAATACAGTTATACTCGGTATCGGTGGCAGCGACATAGATGAGGTCATCTTTGCAGTAGATTTCCTCAAACAGAGGGGAAAAGAAGATATCCTCTTGATGTACGGATTCCAGTCCTACCCTACCAATCTGGAAGATATAGGCTTTGACCGGTTAATCCATCTGATAGACTTTTTCGAACTGCCCGTTGGCTACGCTGACCACTGCTCCTTTGATTATAGATTCAATTCCTATATCTCTGCTCTCCCCTGTTCTTTCGGAGTGAATGTCATTGAAAAACACTTTACCCTGGATAAGGGAGAGGAGCGCATAGACTATCAGTCTGCCGTCTCTGTCAAGGATCTTGTCGAGATAAAGTCCCTTATGGAGCTTGCCTGGAGGGCCTTTAGTAGGGGGCGCCTTTCTATGACGAAAGCCGAGCTCATCTATGGCAGGGTTGGCATAAACAAGAAGGCCCCCTGTTACAGGTTTGCAAAGAAAGAAGGTGAAATTCTTTCAGTAGATGATATTATATTTCTCAGGATACCCAATGATTATCCCTACAGACAACGGGATGTAATGGGCTGGGTTGGAAAGAGATTGAGACAGGATGTAGATGTGCATACACCTTTATATCCCGAGCAATTCGAATCCTAGGAGGTCTTGATGAAGGATCATTGCCTTATGAGGATATTTATCGGCGAAAGCGATAGGTTCAATGGACGGCCGCTTTACGAAGTAATTGTCGATAAGGCAAGACAGCTCAGATTGGCGGGGGCTACGGTGTTCAGGGGTATTATGGGATTTGGGGCCGAAAGTCATATGCATTCTGCAAAATTTGTTAGACTCTCGGAAGACCTGCCCATAGTCATCGAGATAGTAGAAGAAGAGTCAAGGTTAGAAGACTTTTTGAATTATCTGGACGAGGTTGTAAAGGAAGGGATAGTTACAATAGAGCGGGTCAGGGTAAGAAAGTATCCAGGACAATAATGAGGTGAGGTTATGGAACTCTTTGAAAAGGTCAAACAGCAATTATTTTCAAAAGTAGATATCCTTTCGCCGGATATCGACGAGGAATTTGTCAGGGCGCGCGTCCTTGAGATCTTGTCCCAGATAGAAAAGCAAGAGAAAAGATATATCCCAGACGAAGAGGTCCAGCAGGTATTGCGGGCTATCAATGACGAGTTGTTTGGATATAGTGTGCTTACGCCATTGATGACAGATCCCACTATCACAGAAGTAATGATAAATGGTCCATTTCAGGTCTATGTTGAGGTGAACGGCCGTAAGCACCTGACAGGTGTTCAGTTTTCCTCTCATCAGCACCTTATGCGCGTTCTAGAAAAGATGTTGCATTATTCATTCCGGCGGGTAGATGAGATGAATCCCTATACTGATTTTTCACTGCCCGATGGTTCCAGGGTAAACGTAATCATTCCCCCTGTCTCCGTCTCTGGTCCGGTGATTACCATAAGGAAATTTTTGCGTTCCTTCAATTCCATAGAGGATCTGGTGGAGTACGGCTCTATCACCCCAGAGATGGGCGAGTTTCTGATAGCCGCCATAAAGGCCAGACTAAATATCATATTTTCTGGGGCTACCGGTGCAGGAAAGACGACCACCTTGAGTGTATTGCTCCACTATCTGCCAAAGGATGAGCGCCTTATTGTCATAGAGGATACCTCTGAATTGATAGTGGATCATCCTCATGTGATAAGACTCGAGGCCAGGTATGCGAATATCGAGGGCAGGGGCGAGATTACGATAAGGGACTTGTTTAAGAATTCCCTGAGGATGAGACCTGATAGGATAGTAATAGGTGAGGTGAGGGGCGAGGAGAGCCTCGATATACTCCAGGCAGTGATAAGCGGCCACAAGGGCTCCCTGGCAGTCCTGCACGCGGATAATCCATCGGATGCAATTGCCAGGCTTGAGACAATGGTCGTTATATTCAATGAGCGTATGCCCCTGTGGCTTGTTCAGAAACAGATATGCGATGGGATTGATCTGATAGTTCAGCAGGAAAGGATGGTCGATGGTGTGCGCAGGATTACCTATATAACCGAGGTCCTGGATTGGCGCGACGGAAGGGATAACGAAGTCGCCCTTCAGGACATATTCAGATTCAATCAGGAAGGCGTGGACGAGAATGGGAAGGTATTGGGCGGATGGCAGAAACTCGGTAAAGAACCCCGCGTGGCCGAGGTAATGAGGCGTATGGGTGTTGAGGTAAAGCGAGAGTGGTTTTATGATTCTTGATATAGAGCAAATAAGACGCAAGATTATAGCAATAGTTGAATCTCTTGGCCTTGAGATAGTCGAGGAAAAGATAGGGACAAATAGGGGAGTGTTAAACGTAAAACTCCTGGTCGACTATCCTGAAGGCGGTATAGACATAGATACCTGCGGCAGGGCAAACAGACAGGTCGTGGAATATCTCGAGTCCCTATCCGATGTTGTGCCGGATTATGCGGTGGAGATATCATCGCCTGGACTGGATAGAAAGCTAAAAGGCCGGAAAGACTTTCAGAAGGTTAGAGGTCAGTATGTCGAGGTGCTACTGACGCAGAAGATAAATAGGAAGGGTCAGTGGAGTGGTCGCCTGGCCGAGGTCTCAGAAGATGGGATCTCCCTTGAAATCAAAAAAGGCAAGGGGACAGTCTGGTTGTTTATACCCTACGATAAGATACAACAGGGAAGGATAGTTTTATAGGCTGGGGTAAGTTTTTTCAATTATTCGATGAAAATACTGTTTTCGTTTATATATGTTTTTTTATTCCTAGATTCTCTCTGCTTTGCACTGGATATAAGAGTGCTTATATTTAAAGGCAAGCAGTGCACGGTCTTTTCTTCCGATGGGTTCAAGAAACTCTCCAGCAATACCTTTTCCTCCAAACAGTGCTTTCACAAGACAAAGGACGGCTTTGTTTACCTCAACAACAACCCTTATAGAGGTTATATCTGTGTATATAGGGATAATGGTCTCCTGTTGGCAGTAAATATCCTGGATTTAGAGGATTACATAAAAGGCGTCCTCTATAATGAGGTATCGCATCTCTGGCCAATGGAGGCCCTGAAGGCCCAGGCAGTTGTGGCCAGGAGTTATGCCCTGTATAAGCTACTCCACTCCAGGGGTATCTATGACTTAGACAATACCAGCAGTTTTCAGGTCTATTCCGGAGTAAATGCCGAACGCTACAGGACAAATATGGCAGTAGAGACCACATCCGGAGAGGTTCTGTTGTGCACTGGGTCGGTGGTTGAGGCCTTTTTTCATTCCTGTTGCGGGGGCAGGACAGAGTCTGCTAGCGAGCTGTGGAAGCTAGATTTACCTTGTCTGATCTCTGTAGAGGACAGATATTGCAGGGATAGCCCC
>JALVWL010000191.1 GCA_027034965.1 Candidatus Omnitrophota bacterium | reverse complement strand
GCCTTCATTCTTCCTTCTCCGTTCTCCCTTCTTAACAATCAAGAATGCAGAATGGAGAATGGAGGAATTTTTTATTAAGAATGAAACATATCTCAGTAAATAAGAATCCTTCATGCTTCATTCTCCCTTCTCAATCCTCAAAACTTGAGTTGTGGTTTTTAGTTTTACGTTTTTAGTTTTTAGTTATTTTAATTTGTTCCACAACGGGTTCCATTATATCCCAAATTCCTATTGCATAATTTGGGTTTAAGAATTGGATCTTGAATTATTTCTGCGTCTATTTTGGGACAATTTCGCAAAGATTATCCTGCCGGATTGGGTCTGGATGACATTGTATACCTCAACCGAAACAGCCCTGCCAAGCAGATGTCTTGCATTCTCAACCACTACCATTATACCCTCTGGCGTATAACCCACTGCCTGTCCACTATCCTTGCCCTCGCGGATCAACCTGATATTTGTCAGGACATCTCCTGTCTCCACATTCGGCTGGACCGCAAGTATCAGGTCATTTATATTCAGCACCCTTACTCCCTTCAAAGATGCAACCCTGCCCAGGTTATAGTCCATCGTAATAAGTGAGGCATCCAGGAGCTTTGCCAGATGGAGTAATTTTGCATCCACCTCCTTTTCAGATGCTATATCATCTGTATATATATCCACTGCCATCTCTCTCTGCGCCTTATTCAGTCTATCGAGTCCAATTCGACCCTTCTGTCGCTTATTGTGGTCCTGCGAATCGGCCAAGCGCTGGAGTTCGTCTATAACAAAACTGGGCACTATCAATTTCGCTTTCAGGAAACCAGTCTTTGCGATATCAAAAACCCTGCCGTCTATTATTGCACTGGTATCTACCACCACTGGTCTCTCATCTCGTTCAGTTCGAGAAAACCTTATATACGGCAGAACCAGAGCAAACTCATCCTTCTTTTTTAGCGAAAAAGTCAGACCAATATATATGAATATGAAGGTAAATATAGGCGTGGCAATCTTAACAACCATTGGGTCTGTTTGGATAGAGACAAGTATATCGTGAACTATCTTCGCCATAACAAGTCCAAGGATTGAACCAAAGACCACCGAAGAAAGGCCCCTCAAAGATACATTTTTCATAAATATCTCTACCAGTACAAATACGACCCCCAATCCAATACCTGCATAAAGCCCTAGGACTTCATTACCAAATTGAAGGCCAATAGCCCTGCATAACACTACCATAAGTAATACAAAGGATATTCTTATAACCCAGAAAAGCATACTTCCTCCCAATAAATTAGTTCATCCCGGACTATGCATTAGAATTCTTTACCCTCCATCGCCCTGTTAATCAAACCTCTCTTTTCTCATCCAAATAAAACTCAAATCTAAAATCTCAAAAGTCAAATCCACAGCTTAAAATTTAAATCTTAAGAATGAAGAATGGAGCATGGAGAATGAAGGAAATTTTTTACTAAGAAAGAAAGATACCCTAGTAAATAAGAAGCCTCCATGCTTCCTTCTCCCTCCTTCATTCTCAAAACTTGAGTTGTGGTTTTTAGTTTTGCGTTTTGAGTTTTTAGTTATTTTTCTTTGTCCCACAACAAGCTCCATTATATTTTAATTCCCTATTGCATAATTTGGGTTCATCTTATCCTTTCAACGCAAACCATACTAAGAGCCCAGAGACAATCAAAATGGCTATGTAATAGTCATAGAAATAGAAGAAATCCAGAATCCTATCCAGAAAAGAGGCCTTATACCCTCCTGGTTCTCCAGAAGAGGTTTCTAATTCTTCATCTACCGCTGCATCACTATATCCTGATACGCTGGAGTATCTTTTCATTGACCTTCCGCTCTATCTCTTTAACCGCAACGTTAATGGCGTTCTTTATCGCCCTCGCATTGGACCTGCCATGGCCAATAATACAGACACCATTGAGCCCCAACAGTAGGGCACCTCCATATTCAGAGTAATCTATCTTTTTCTTCAGCCTCTTATAGGCCGGCAGGAGGAAGAGCATTGCCCCCAACTTTGCCCAGAAGGAGGCGCCATATATCTCTTTTTTTAGCATAGTTATGACCGCATCTGCCGCCCCTTCCGAGACCTTAAGAACGACATTTCCGACAAATCCATCCATAACCACTATATCCGCAAGGCCCTTAAAGACATCCTTGCCCTCAACATTACCTATAAAATTAAGCCCTGAGGTCTTTAAGAGAGAGGCCGCCTCTTTATAAGAACTTATGCCCTTGGTGTCTTCCTCCCCTATATTCAAGAGGCCAATCCTGGGATTCTGGACATGGTCCCACATAACATTACAATATACCGAAGACATTATGGCATATTGAAGCAGATGAGTGGGCTTGGTATCTATATTTGCGCCGACATCTATAATAATGACTGGTTTCCCGCTAATAGTTGGAAATGTAACCGCCAAGCCAGGTCTTTCTATGCCTGGTAACAATCGCACCTTCAGTGTAGAGGCCGCAACAACCGCTCCTGTATTGCCTGCACTGACAAAGGCCTGTATCTCCCCATTTTTGAGCAGATCAGCCCCCACTGAAATAGAGGACTTCTTTTTCCTGCGCACACTTATCGCTGGCGGGTCATGCATCTCTATTACTTCAGGTGCGTGATGAATCTTTAGATTAGGTAAACTGCCAGGGAGGGCCTTCTCTATGGCAGTCTCATCTCCTATCAATACCAGCTCTATATCCGGATTATCCCTGGCAGCAATATAGCCGCCAAGGACCGGTTCCTGAGGGGCAAAATCCCCCCCCATAGCATCCAGACCAATCGATATCCTACTATTCATATTGACCATTTCAACAATCAATAAGGAGTAACTACTGCCCTCCCACGGTAATATCCGCAATGGGGACAGACCCTATGAGAGGGTTTTGGCTGTCCACAATGAGGGCACTTTTGCATCTGAAGGGGCGTTATCTTATCGTGCGTGCGCTTCTTATCCCTACGAGATCTGGAATGTTTCCTCTTAGGATGTGCCATAATATATCACCTCCGATCAATCCTTAGAGCAATTGCATTCACCTTTGTTCCTATTACCTCCACAGTCAGGACATATCCCCTGACAGTCCTCAGAACAGAGTTCCCGCACACCAATATTCAAGAGTATCTCTTGCCTGACTAATTCATCCACATCTATTTCCTGTAATTCATCCTTTATCTTATCCTGCCAGTCAAAAGAGAGCTCATAAGGCATCTCTACTTCTTCCAGGCAGCGACAACAGACAATCCTCTTTCTCGAAGAAAGCTTTATTTTAAGGCTGACATAATCCGCAATACGTTCACCATAGATATCCACGTCAACATCTCGGGCAAGCATCCAGTAATCCTTATCCACATCCAATAAAGATGCGTTAATGGTCTGGCCAAATTCCACACCAGAAGTCGGGATATCCTTAACCTTTATCTTCATTTTAGCTGTCCCAGCTTTCTTTTCATCGCCTTTTCTACAAAATCAGGGACAAAATCTGAAACCGAACCGCCAGAAGTCAGGACCTCTTTTATCAAACGGGATGAGATATAAAAATAGTCCTCTGAAGGCATCAAAAAGAGCGTCTCTATATCAGGGGCAAATCCACGATTGGCAATCGCCATCTGAAACTCGTAATCAAAATCAGAGACCATCCTTAATCCCCTCAGCAAGGCATCTATATTATTTTTGCGGGCATAGTTGACCACAAGCCCTGAAAAGGAGACGACCTCAACTCCTTTTATATCTATCAAGGCCTGTCTGACCATCTCCAGCCGCTCCTCAAGCGAAAACCAGGGCGTCTTACCTATATTAACCGCCACAGCTACAACCACTTTATCAAAGAGCCTGACTGCACGTCTTATAAGGTCGATGTGGCCGTAAGTTATCGGATCAAAGCTGCCTGGATACAGTACCTTCATCTTCCTTCCCTACAAATAAGAACTCACTCACACAGGTATCACCATAATACCTGCGTTTCTGTAATTCAAAACAAAAAGTCTCGTGCAAACGAGACCTCTTATAGTGTTCAAGGAATACCCTTGCGTGTTTAGCCAATATATCATAATCGCACAAGGCCTTCAAGGCCATTTTCTCCCAGCGCCCATAGTAGGGAGGATCTATAAATACATAATCTACCCGAACCTCATACTTGGATAGATATTTTAAAGAACGCCTAATCCCCCACGGAACAATCACTGCACCTGTCTTTGGCAGGTACCCCCTAGGAGCTATGACAAAGGGGATACCAACTAATTTCAGATTCTTCTCTATTAATTTTAAGACCTCCTCGTCTTTTTCAATAAAGATGACCCTGTCTGCGCCCCTTGAAAATGCCTCTATACCAACTGCCCCGCTACCAGCAAACATATCCAGGAAACTGCCCCCTGGCAGGCTCTCCCCAAGGACCGTAAATAGGGCCTTTCTTACCTTTGTGCTGGTGGGCCGAATCTTTGGAATAAACCTGATACGCTTTTTGGTGTATTTACCCGCAATAATCGTTATCTGCATCATCTCCTGTCCTGGCGCTCCAGCTCATGAAGGATGGATCTAGCAAACTCCTCTGCAGCAAACGGACCTGCTCCGGTAATCAGCCTACCGTCCTGGGCAACCGCTTCGCCAGTATAGAGGGCCCCAGCCTTCTCAAGGCTCTTGCCCTCAGACCTCCAGACAGTCGCCTTCTTACCTTCGAGCAGACCTGCCCTGGCCAGGGTAACAGGTGCAAGACATATGGCAGAGACGACCTTCCCCATATCGTAAAACCTGTTCAATAAGTCCTGCACATAGGCATCATCAAAATATTCCCTTGCACCAACACCGCCTACCATAACCACCGCAACATACTCCTCTGGATCTACCTGTCCTATCGTAATATCGGGCATAACAACCGCTCCCAGCATCCCACGGCATTCCCTCCGCTCTCTAGAGGCAATAACAACATCATAGCCAGCCTCTTCAAATATACGCTTTGGCACCAGAAGCTCCTCATCCCTGAAATCCTCTGGGGCAATTATCATTAGTATCTTCCCTTTAGCTGCCAGGGCATCTCTGGCCCCAAAAACGGCCATCAAAGAGAAAGCTATCAAAAAATACCTCAACATAATCCACCTCCCATTCCGCCAAAGGCCTATTTTTTTTTCTGCCCAAATCTATCGATATGCAAGAGCTCATCTAATCGGCGCTTGGTTTTTTCTGCCTCAAAGGCCGACGGATCCCCTGGATATCCCAGGGCAACAATACTAACCAGCTTCATTGGAAGTTCTAAAGGAACTGAACAAAATTCCAGGACATTCTGACAATAATCCTTCTTATCCCCTGCAATCCAACAGGAACCAATACCCAGTGCAGTGGCAGCAAGCAACATATTCTCAGTAGCAGCACTGCCGTCCTCCAGATAATATTTGGTATCTCTACAGAGGACCACAATCGCTGCAACCGCACCCTTTACAAGCGCCCCATTAGGGCTGACTATCTCTCCTAATTTGAGCAATCTATCCTTATCAGTAATGACAACAAACTCCCATGGCTGTTCATTCCTGGCAGTAGCTGCCAACCTGCCAGCATCCACTATCCTCTCAATATCCTCCATAGACAGCGGCTTATCAGAATACTGCCTTATACTCCTACGCTTTTTAATGCATTCAAAAAATTCCATAACCACCTCCTCTATCTGGGAATAAGAAGGCAAACAAGGCTTGCCAGACCTATACAATAGACTCCAAATAGGTATAATCTATTTGCCACAACCACCCTCTTAAGCAGGGATAATGCAATCATCCCAAAGACAAAAGAGAAAAACATAGACGGGAAGATAGAAAGTATATCCTTAAAGGCAATTCCTATCGACTCATAGACAAAGGCAAGAAATATAATAGGTATACCCGTCAAAAACGATATCTTAAAGGCCTCACGAGGATCAAATCCCAACAAAAGCAAGGTCAATATAGTACTACCCGAACGCGATATTCCCGGAAAAACCGCAAGTCCCTGCACAATACCAAGCAACACCGCATAACGAACAGAAAACACAGGGCGAACAACTGACTTCCCCACGAATCGGCTGGAGATCAGGGCCAGCCCCATCGCAAACAGTATCCCTGCCGTTGTCCTGGGCTGTCCTGAAAACAGGTCTGCCCACCCTTCCAAAGCAAGGGCCAACAGACCGGTTATCAAGGTGACGACTCCGACATTCAGGATAAACCGCCAGGCATCCTTCTCCTTTCCTGCCGCCCTCTTTATCAGGTCTACTATCTCCCTCCTGAAGAAAAACAGCACAGCCAGGAGCGTTCCAAGGTGCAGGCCTGTAAAAAAACAGAGCCTATCAAAGGCCTCTGGAGGCATTAACCAATGAGACAAAAACACAAGATGGGCAGAACTACTCACAGGCAGAAACTCAGTCATCCCCTGGACAAAGCCCCACAATAATTGTTTAGATATATATTCAAACACCACTACACCCCTTTCTCAAGCAGGTAATTCCACAACAAAACAGACCAGGTCTCATACTCACATCCCTCAAGATTTGAACCGAGCTCCAGAAACCCAAGCGAAGAAATGGCATCCTCTTCTTTGATCTGCCTCAATTCATCAGGGTCAAGTATTACCCTCAACACAAGGCCATAATGAACAAATCCGACCGGATTATCGTCGTCATTGAGAAAACCACGGATAGAAAATCTATCCTCGCCAAGTAACAGGCCCAATTCCTCTTCTATCTCCCGCACCGCAGTCTTAAAAACAACGGCCCTAATATCAGCATCATTATCCACGGGGTTTATGTGCCCACCAAACCCAATAGAACACAAACTGTGGAGGCGTTTTTCCTTGCCCTTAGGAGTACGGCGATAAGACAGGACCCTGCCGTCATTCAACAGGTATATATAAGGGATTAGTTGTTTATAATAACGCGAGGTCTCTGCCTCCTGACGCAATACAAACTCTGATCTCTTCAATATGTTTTGCCACAACTCATCGTCAAAATCTATAACACCATTTACTGGTGGAACAATCTGGCGCGGGAAACACAACACATACTCACTCATTTGCCCACCTCAATATATCATTGACCGAACGCTTGGGTACGTGGAGGACATCGTTATCATCCAGGTAATAGCGGATATTACCATTCTGGACTGGCTCTACAACCGGTTCCTCGTCAGGATAGCCCAGGGCAACGACACAATGCAACTGCCAGGTATCTGGTGCATTGAGCAGGGCCTTTAACTCATCCTTCTCAATTGCGCCCAACCAACAGCCCCCCAGGCCATTATCAACTGCCGCCAATAGTATGGTCTGGACCGCTGCACCCACATCGTAGGCCGCAAAAGGGGAATTGGAAACAGCCGTATCGTGGAATACAGCTATAAATGCGGCCGGCTCCCTGCCAGGGGCAGGATTACGTCTGGGCCGTACGTAGCCCGCCCACTTTACGTATTTCATCACCTCTTTTACCTTATTCGGGATATTGACAGCGATATACCTGACTGGCTGCAGATTGGCAGCCGAGGGTGCAAGACTAGCACAATCAATCAGTTTCATAATCAGGGAAGAATCTATAGCACCAGGTTTATACTTCCGTATAGATCGTCTCTTGCGAAAGATATCCATAACCAATTCCCCCTTTTACCGTTATTAATCCCGGATTATACATTTTAGATAACTCAAATCTCAAGAATGAAGAATGGAGCATGGAGAATGGAGGAATTTTTTATTAAGAAAGAAAAATATCTCGGTAAATAAAAATCCTCCATGCTTCATTCTCCCTTCTTTGTTCCTTTCAAAAAGTCTTGGTTCCCTCTATTACATCCCAACGCCCAGTTTTGTCATAGCGTCCCAATAACAGATCAATGCGTCCTAAAAGGCGTGAATAGGCCTCCAGAAACACCGTGACAAATAAAGGCCATATATCAGCAGGGCGTTGGCTTGCCATCTCATAGACTATCCTGAACAACAAAGGAAGATTAAATGTACTACCTCTATAGCCCAACTTCCTCTCTAACAACTTATGTCCGATATATATCCTCTTTCTCTGCCTTATAAATTCTCCAATACTCTCAGGCCCCTTATTGTTTACAATAGCATCCGGAACATAGACTATCTTCCATCCCC
>JALVWL010000190.1 GCA_027034965.1 Candidatus Omnitrophota bacterium | reverse complement strand
GCAGTACATTCACTGCCCTGGCAAGGGAAAGCTCCCAATTCGATTTCCAGCCAGAGTATTTGATCGGTTGATTATCCGTATGGCCTTCTATACCTATGTTCCTGTCGGCAATCTTGTTCGTCAATATGTAGGCCACTTTATCCAGGACAGGATATGCCTCTGGTTTGATGTCTGCCTTCCCAGAATCGAAGAGGATATCAGAGATAAGGGTAATGACAATACCTCGGTTGGTGAGATTCAGGCTAACATCCTTATTGGCTATCTCCTGTTTCAAACGATTCTCTAAAAGGGCCTTTATCTTCTTGAGCTCTTCTAATTCGCTCTGCTTGATCTGAACCTCTTTCTCTGTCTCTGAGAGTTTGCTTTCCAGTTCGGATATCTTCTCAACGTCCGAGGAGAGCCGTTTTTGAATAACAATCGAACAACCAGAAAAAAAGAAAGTTCCCAACAGTAACGCCAAAAACCACCTCATCATATTTCCCCTCCTATATATAGGGTTTTCGTGAACAAATATAGTAACACAGGGCCATAAAAAAACAAGTAAAATTGGTGGAGGTGCGGGGAATCGAACCCCGGTCCCTATCGCGGATGCAGGAGAGGCCCTACATGCTTAGTTGCCCTATTGAGTTTCACCACAGGCACGCCGGGCAACAGGCTTGCCTGCAGCTAGCCTTTTCATACTCTTAAGGTACAAAGGCAAACTCCCTTAAGAGGCTGTTATGGTTGTCTGCTATGCAGGCCTAACAGCAAACCCGCATAACAGGCCTTGCTAATTACCTAGCAAGGGCTGGAACAAGAGGCATAGACATTGCACCTGCATTGGCAATAGCCTCTGCCTCTGCAATGAGTGCTTCATCGGCACCTATTTTACGGGTTTTTTACGAGGCCACCCGAACCTCGGCATGCTCCTCTCGAGCACCGTTCGCATAGGTCGAGTCCGTACACCCCCATATTGTCAAAGTACAACAAAATCAACGAGATTTGACCTTATATTATAATACACGCTCGGTAATAAAAAAGCAATAAAATTTATCGTCTAGGGGTTGGAACCTGGACTATGCATTAGGATTTCTTTTTCTTCTATCGTTTGGTTAATCAAACATTTCTTTTCTTATTAATAATCAAGCATGAAGAATGGAGCATGGAGAATGAAGGATAAAACCACCATTTCGCATTGCTTCTTTAAACCAAAAAATCCACTGCCTCCATTCTCCCTTCTCCGTTCTCCCTTCTTAATAATCAAGCATGAAGGAGGGAGCATGGAGAATGAAGGAAATTTTTTATTAAGGAAGAAAAATATCCCAGCAAATAAGAACCCTTTATGCTTCATTCTTCCTCCTCCATTCTCAAAACTTGAGTTGTGGTTTTTAGTTTTGCGTTTTGAGTTTTTAGTTTTTAGTTAATATTATTGCACAATTTGGGTTCAATAACTGACCCAATCAAGGCATCCAGTCTTTCTCTGAATCTATGGAAACTAAATTTCTCAACATAATCAGGGAGCAACTTCCTCTTCTCTGCCAACAATTCCTTATTGAACACCAACATATCCAAAATCCCTGTTATCGCACTACTATCTCCCTCTGGGACCAGGAAACCGACATCTTCATTAACGACCTCCTGTAAGCCCCCTACTTGTGTTGCCAAGACAGGTATACCAAGCTGCATTGCCTCAAGGGCCGCCAGACCAAAACCCTCCTGACGGGAGGGCATCAAAAAGAGATCAATGGCTGACCAGAATAATGCCTTATCCAAGTCATTAGACTGATAACAAAAGACCTTGCCTTGTAAGGCAGGATCTCTTAGATAATCCTTTAACTGCCCATCATAACGGGCATCACTGGTAGTAAAGAAAAGCAGACAGGCCCCTTCGACGCTTTTCATTGCCTCTAGAGCAATATCCCAACCCTTCACAGGCGAAAGTCTGGAGAGCATACCAATGACTAACTTATCTTCGGGTAGGCCAAGATTTTGCCTGGCAATATCCCGCACCTGCAAGACCTTTCTCTTCAATAATTCCATTTCATAGGGATCAAGGCAATTATATAAGACCTCTATGCGCCTGCTATCATACTCCAGTCTGGCAACGAGCCAGTCCTTTACCGCAGAAGAGACGGCGATTGTAATCGCCCCCTGGCACTTGAAGATCCTTCGTCCAAAATTCGGTGAATAAAATCCATGGGCCGTCGTGATGTACGGGATTCCCTTTTCTCTAGACACAATTGCGGATAATACCGAGGTTATACGCGTATGGGCCCATAACAGATCTATTTTCTCCTGAGAGACCAACTCACTGAGTCTGCAATGAAGCAATAGATTGTGAAGTGAAAAGGCATTCTTTCCATTAATAGGGAGTAAATAATGTGTAAAGTTGTCTGAATAAAGCCCCCCACTGGAGGCAAGAAAGACACTATGGCCCTCTTCCTCAAGCGCCTTCCTGGCGGTAAGGATATAGCTGGTAATACCCCCTGGATTTATGTGGTTTGAGAGAATCAGAATCCTGGCCATAGGCTATATCCAGCTTCCACAGACACCGCACCTCTGGGGCCCTTTTCCCTTTTTCTCAGAGATTGCATTGCAATAAGGACACTTTACAGTTTTTGTCCGCGAGGAGCTGCGGTTCCTGGTATCCTGCCCCTTATCTTTCAGGTAATCCCTCACCCATAGATAGAAAAACCAGCCTACCCACAGGCTCAAGAACAAGACCAACCATACAGCAAATGGAACCTTTATCATATACCAATTATCCCGGATTATGTATTTTAGATAACTCAAAACTTAAGAATGAAGAATGGAGCATGGAGAACGAAGGATAAAACCACCATTTCGCATTGCTTCTTTAAACCAAAAAATCCACTGCCTCCATTCTCCCTTCTCCGTTCTCCCTTCTCAATAATCAAGCATGAAGAATGGAGCATGGAGAATGAAGGAAATTTTTTATTAAGGAAGAAACATATCCCAGTAAATAAGAATCCTTCATGCTTCATTCTCCCTCCTTCATCCTCAAAATTTGCGTTGCGGTTTTTAGTTTTGCGTTTTGAGTTTTTAGTTATTTTAATTTGTCCCACAACGGCTTCCATTATATCACAAATCCCTATTGCATAATCTGGGATAAACATACCTTACCTTTATCTTTCAGCCATCATCCTACAGTCATACCATCTTCAAATAAAAGCCATTTCCACAAAGGCACCATCTTTACGTTATAGCCGTTCAGCTTTTCCTCGCCTTCGGCCGCTTCTGTTATAATCAAGGTATTCTCGCATTTGAGCTCTTTCATTGCCTTTTGAAGGCTGCGCAGTTCTCTTTTGCGAGTTCTCTCGTTATGGATATTCCAGCAGACCTGGATTAAGGCCTTTACCTCCAATCCGTCTTTAATAACAAAATCCACTTCTCTATGCTGTGGATCTTTCCAATAATACAGCTCTATTCGCGGATCAATCGCCTGCCTGCGCTTTAAGGCGAGAAAGACAATATTCTCTGCCAATCGGCCAATGTTCTCAGAGAACCTAAATCCAACAGAATTGCATAATCCTGTATCAATCGCATATATCTTGCGGGGGCTTTTTTCCTGTTCCCTTACCTTAAATGAAAATCTCTTAAGCTGAAAGATAAGATAGACATCCTCAAGATAACCTGTAAATTTATCAATTGTATCCGCGGTTATGCCCAAATGCCTCTCAAGCGACGAAAAAGTAGTAAGATTTCCCACATTGCTCAGGTAATATTTAACCAATGCCTTTAGCTCTTGTGTCTTTCTTATGCGAAACCGGTTTATCAGGTCTTTTGTCAAGATATCATTAAAATAACCAAGTAAAATCTCCATCTTTTTATCGGACAAACTAACCTCAGGGAATGAACCATGCTCCATATACCTTCGGAAATGGCCCATTATTTCTGGCCTGTTCCTTTCTAGATCAATTCCAGAAGTAATCTCTATTCCCTGAAAGAGAAGATATTCTCTAAAAGAAAGAGGGAAAACAGTCAGGTCAATATGCCTTCCGGTAAGCAATGTCCCAAGTTCACGGCTTAGCAGATGCGCATTAGAGCCGGATACAATAATCCTTGCCTTTTTGAGCTCGTGCATCATACGCACCCATTTTTCCCATTCTTCAACTTCCTGGATTTCATCCAAAAAGATATATGGCATATCAGTTGGAGAGATAAACTCGCGGTAAACATCATAGATTTGGCTTAATAATTTACTGTCAAGCGATAAGAAGCGTGGGTCATCAAAGTTAACAAAAAGTATGTTCTCCTTTTTTACGCCTTTATCAGACAAGCGCCTTGCCAGCTGGCGCATAATATACGACTTCCCTGCCCGCCTTGGCCCGGTTATAGTTATGATATGGCCAGTACCATTGATTAGACCTTCCAGCCTATCAATATAAGTATTTCTCATAAGGCCTATATCCTTAGGACCCGACCATTCATTCCAACGATCCAATATGTTGAATATCTCTCTTTTATCCACTATTGCTCATTCTATTCGTTAAAATTAGTTAATTTTACCTATTATAGCAAATAATATATGCCGAAATTAATGATTTGTCAACGATATAACACACTACATAAACCCGGATTATGCATTTTAGATAACTCAAAACTTAAGAATGAAGAATGGAGCATGGAGAATGAAGGAAATTTTTTATTAATAAGAATCCTTCATGCTTCATTCTCCCTTCTTCATCCTCAAAATTTAATTAATCCCAAATTATGCATTAGAAACTGCCGTTTTTTTGTAACTATTTGTTAGACAATAAGTTGATATGAACAGCGACGCACCATTATGGTTAAAAGCTAATTTTGCCTAACATATTGTTGGGCAATATGTTAGGCGTATTTTGCGTTTTCTATTGCATAATCCGGGTTAATATTAGCATAATTTGGGTTTATAGTTTCTCGGCGGCAAGGGAGGCAATATCACTGCGCTCGCTCTTGGTCAACATAATATGTCCAAAGAGGCGCTCTCCCCGCAGGCGCTGCACACAGTAGCTCAAGCCGTTGCTTGCGGCATCCAGATAGGGGCTGTCTATCTGATAAGGGTCTCCTGTGAGCACTATCTTGCTCCTCTCCCCAACCCGAGAGATAATCGTCTTTACCTCGTGAGGTGAAAGATTCTGGGCCTCGTCTATCAGTATATACTGGGACGGTATGCTCCTGCCCCGCATATAGGTAAGGGCCTCTATCTCAATAATGCCTTCCTCTAGGAATTTTTCTACTTCTATTTTGGAAAACTCCTTATGCCTGCCTTTGTGCTGGCGATTGTTTAAAATAAATTCAAGATTGTCGTATATTGGCCCCATCCAGTTGGAGAGTTTCTCCTCTTTTGTCCCTGGAAGATAGCCTATGTCCCTTCCCAATGGCATCACTGGCCGGGAGATAAGCATCCTCGTATAGCTTTCCTCGTCTATGACCTTGTGCAAACCGGCTGCCAGGGCAAGCAGCGTCTTGCCTGTCCCGGCCGCACCTACCAGTGTGACCAACTTTATGCTCTCATCCAAAAGCAGATGAAATGCCATTACCTGTTCCTTATTTCTGGGCTTTATAGACCATATGGATCCACCTTTGTTTACGAGGGGAACCAGTTTGTTTTTTTCTGCCTTATAAATAGCGATTCCACTATGATTGGGATTATCTTCGTCTCTCACTACAATAAACTCATTGGCGAATAATTCTACCTCCTGCTTTAAGGATAGTTCACCCTTTGAAAACAGTGAATCCATCTCTGTAAACGGCAGATAGATCTCACGCCAGCCTTTATAGAGTTCATCAAATTCAACCCTATCCTTCACAAAATCCTCTGCCCGTATACCAAAGGCATTCGCCTTTACCCTTAGATTTATGTCCTTGGTGATAAAAACGACCTCTGTATCTGGATCCTCCTTCTGGAGGAGATAAACAGTCATAAGCATCCTGTTGTCCGCAAGGTCAGGGCTTATGCGAAGCGCCCTGGCTGCCTCGCTCAGGTCAAGGAAGGAGGGTATCCTGAGCCTTCCTCCATTCTCAAGTGGAACCCCTTCTGAAAAATTCCCCTGACGCCTAAACGCATCGAGGGTCCTTATCACATCTCGGGCATTCCTCCCCAATTCGTCATCGACCCTTTTGAACTTATCCAACTCTTCGAGGACCTCTATAGGAAGGATAACCTCATTCTCACCAAAAGAAAACAATGCGTTACTAGAGTGCAACAATACATTGGTATCGATCACAAATCTCTTCATATCTATTCCCTTTCGTTGAATATGGCTATCAAATCTCCCTGACCTCTACTCCCCTGGATCTGAGATAATCCTTTAGCTCCTGTATATTCAATTCATTATAGTGGAATAAAGAGGCTGCAAGCGCTGCATCTGCACCGCCCTCTGTAAGGGCGGTATAAAAATGCTCCTTGCTACCCGCACCCCCTGAGGCGATAACTGGAATCTCTACCGCTGAACTGACTGCTTGGGTAAGTTCTATATCATAACCGGCCTTTGTTCCATCCCTATCCATACTGGTCAACAGGATCTCTCCTGCTCCAAGCTCCTCAACCCTCTTTGCCCATTCAACCGCATCCAGGCCTGTATCTATCCTACCGCCTTCGACAAATACATGCCAGGTCCCTTCCTTTACTCGCTTGGCATCTATTGCAACGACAATGCACTGCCTACCAAAGCGCCTCGCACCATCTCTTATAAGGGAAGGATTGCGCACAGCAGATGTGTTAATAGAGACCTTATCCGCACCTGCCAGGAGGAGATTTCGGATATCCTCTACGGTCCTGACCCCTCCACCAACCGTCAAAGGCATAAAGACCTGCTCAGCTGTCCTCCTAACTACATCTATTATAATCCCCCGCTTTTCATAACTTGCCGTTATATCCAGAAATACCAGCTCATCAGCTCCCTGTCTGTCATAGACAATCGCATTCTCAACCGGGTCTCCGGCATCCCGCAAATCCAGGAAGTTTATGCCCTTTACTACCCGTCCCTCCTTTACATCCAGACACGGTATTATGCGCTTGGCCAACATCCTAATCCTCCAGGATATCTCTCATCATCCTCCGCACAAGAGAAAGTGGAAATCCCATTACGTTATAAAAACAACCCTCTATCCTATTGATAAAAGAACCAGCAAATCCCTGTATACTAAATCCCCCTGCCTTGTCCAATACATCCTCGCGTTTCAAATACTCATCTATCTCCTCCTCAGAGAGGGGATCCATAAAGACCTTTGTTTCTTCTATGCCCCATCTGACCTTTTCACGATATACCATATAAACAGCCGTCAAAACCCAATGAGGATTTCGAGAGAGGAAATACAAAAACTCCCTCGCCTGAAACAAATCTATCGGCTTGCCGAAGAGCTTTCCACAAAATACAACCGTATCTGCAGATATAAGCAGCACCTCTTCTTTCAAATCAGACATCACTGCCTCGGCCTTCATCTTAGCATTCTCCAGTACCACTTCCTTGGCCTGCTCGAGGTCTTCAGCAAAGTCCCTTTCTATACAGCCGATTGGGGCGATTACCTCAAAAGGCAATCCAAAATATGAGAAAAGCTGCCTCCTCCTGGGAGAACTCGATGCCAGAACAACCTTAACGTCATCCCTCACCATATTATTCCGGATTATGCATTTTAGATAACTCAAATCTAAAAACTCAAAAGTCAAATCCACAGCTTAAAACTTAAAACTGGCAATCTTTAAAGCCCTTACTTCTATCTTCTTTCCTTTTTCTCGCATAAGACCTCAATCCATATAATCTCTTCTCGCCTTATTTAGTTCTCTTTTTTCCTTATATTAAAAAATAGTTTTGAGCTTTGAGTTGTGGTTTTTAGTTTTTAGTTTTGACTTTTGAGTTATTTTAATTTGTTCCACAATGGCTTCCATTACATCACAAATTCCTATTGCATAATTTGGGTTAAATAATTCCTCTCCCATTACCCATCCTTCTCCATCCGCCTCAGCATTTCTCTATAAACCTCTTTATCGCGGCGAATGCCCACCTTTAATACCAATACCTTAACCGTCTGCTTCTCTATTTTATAAATGACCCGGTAATCAGATACCCTTAACTTCCAGTATCCTTTTAAATTGCCACGCAGAGGAGAGCCGTATTTTTCA
>JALVWL010000189.1 GCA_027034965.1 Candidatus Omnitrophota bacterium | reverse complement strand
CTTAGAAAATCCAACTCCATAATCCTTGACCCCTATAACAAGCTCTCCACCTGCTTCATATGCATAAACTTTAATACATTTCGCATCGCTATACTTAACCGCATTTCTCAACAATTCTTCCAATCTAATTCTAATAAGTGAACGATAAATCCATACCTCCTTATTTCTCAATTCGCGAGACACAACCAATTTAAAGATAATTTCTTTATTAACAAGAGAAATTGGTTGAATAATAGAAAGCAGAAAATCGTAAATATTTTCAGGGAAAAGCGAATTTCCACTCCAAAAGAGGACATCTTCACTTATCTTAAGGATGGAATCAACAGCCATTAGCATCGCATTTACAGTATTACGTACCTCAGGTCTTATTTCATTCTTATTTACAAAAGAAGTAAATTCAAGCATAGCAGCTTTAATCGAATCAAAATTCTTTCTTATCACAGATAGGCCTATATCAGGTGGTACACCCAATATCCCACTTCGGGCATATTCATCTACCACAGCAAAGAGCTCTGATATAAGACTGCAAAGATCTTTATAAGACTTAAGCCTTGAAAATCTATCATACACATCTTCGTATTTCTTGCTTAATCGCAGCTTTAGGGCCTCCCAAACAGTTATAGGTGATTTCAAACTGTGCATACCATCTCTGTATCTCTTTATCTCAGGCGAATCACAGTCAATAAGGCCGGGACTAGCCCCCCACGGGTTTTCCATTTCCCTAGTTACAGCATTCTCACTATATCCCCGGCCATTGACTGCGGCAGATGAAAATCTCATTGTAGATGTAACTCTTCTTATTTCCTCATCACTAACCCTACTGAGTACATCTACTGCGTTCTTGACAATAGAATCTTCTGGAAATATTCCCCTATGCATATAAGAAAGCATACCCATTGCAAGAGGTTGGCATCCGAATAATTTCAACAGATATATTGCTCTTTTTATCTGTTTAGGTCCATTCGTTACATCTTTGTATAGAGGATGTTTAATAACAGATATACACTCATTTAACAGCATCCTAGTAGAAGAAAAATCACGATATTCAGTGTAACTATATTCAACCTTTATAATCTCCTTAATGGAAAGCAATCTCTTTCTGACAAGGACATTATAGGTCTTATAAGAATTGCCAGGCTTAATAATTTTTATAGTATAACCTAATGGCAAAGCTCTTGTTATTTCCCTATTCAAGACATCAACTGGGATAGAAAAAGGTGCAGCATCAACGAATATATCAATATCTCCAACAACAGGAGTCCCATCTGACATATTAATTAATGGAACCAATCCATTATTATTAGCAATGTAATCGCTACTGCCAAATAGACTAAGGTTTGTATCCAAGATAAGCGATACATCTTGTAAAACTCTCTTAAATCTCCCAACATTAAAGTAACGTACACCATCTATCTCAGGAAATAGCTTCGAAGAATCTTTCTCCTTATAGGAAATAATAGAAGAGGAAGAATATTTCCACACATTGCGATGTAGGCGTTCAAAACCTATTCTATAGGCAATAACCTCAACGTCTTGAGCAACAATATTGGCAAATATTGGTAGTCTAAATGTATTGTAAAGGGAAGCTATCATTGTTTTCATTATCCCCTGCCTTCTATTAGCAGCATCTGTCTCCATAAGGAGCACCTGAAGTCTTTCATCAGTAGAGATATTTCCAAATCTATCTCTAAAAGGTATATTCGTTTTTATGGCGAGAAGCATAGCCACTACCTTACCATTTTTCTCTGCTTTAAAAAGTATTTCCTTAGAGGAGGTATTCTTATCAATCCAGTTTAAGAAATGTTGCCATATAGCTTTGTTGAAATATCTACCTTTTTCTAACCATTCACGAAGATCCTCATTGCTAGCTTCTTTGATTACAATATTTACCTTGTTGGAAATAGAGCTACTGCTAATAGACATATACTGTGCATAGTTATCCATTTCTTTTTTCAATTGTTCATAACTACCTAGAAAATTGTCAAGATAAGAAATATCAATAGCTCTAGCAATAGACTCCCTATTATTCTCTAATAAGAGAATGGATCTATCTATGTTGTCAAGTAGGGGAACAAGCATTGACAGAAACTCATTGACAACATCCCATATTACAAATCCAAGATTTACCCCCTGCTTATGGGGATAACGAGATGATATATCTATCACAGATTCTTTTTTCCCTTTGTACTTTTCAAATTCTTTCGTTACTTTAAGGATAAATTTCTCTATAACATTTATAATTCCTAATATATGCAATAGCTGTTCCTTTTCCATCCTTGCACTAGATAAGGCCCTCCTTAGGACCTCTGCATTTTTACCCAAAGAAATAATCGGATCAGTGATACCTGCTGACTTCTCGTATCGGAATAATTTTCTTATTTTAAGGACTGTATCGTACCACTCTGCAGAAGGCATAACCTCTAGAATTTTGTTCAACAACTCCCAGGAGAATCTATCTTTTTCATCCTTGTTCGACAAAACCTCATCTAATCTTTTCTTATTAATCAAGATATCCTTTCTCCCAGGGGCAGCAACAAAGGCAAGAGAATCACCACCCAATGTATCACCAGGGAGAAATAATGAAATACTATAATCAAATATCCTATCCTTAAAGCCATATGGCTTCACGTATAGTTCTAGAAATTCTCTAAAGAAATCTCTATAGTCATCCCCTATATCCTCAAGGACCTGTCCTAACTCCATTACTACCATTCGGCGCTGAAGTCCTGTAATTCGTACTGCTATCTCTTCTGACAACCTGGCCATTCGAACAGGATTAATATGTTCAATAGGATTAATCATATAGAGCGCCAATGCAAGTTGATTGATAGTATGGGGGATAAGGGTATAGCGACGCAGTACTACTAATTTGCCCCTTCTGCCCATTTCCCTAGCTGTTTTCGGATTGGTCACCAAATAAGCTACTGCATCCGCTATCTCTTCTGGCTTATTTGGATTTATCAAAATGCCAGTAACTCCATCGACAATTTGGTCCTGTATTCCACCTGTCCTTCCACCTATTACAGGCAGTCTATGCCAGGCCCCTTCGCTGACAGTAAGGCCAAAACCTTCCTTGAAAGAAGGTTGTATAAGGGCAACTGCTCTGTCCAAAAGGAAATTCACTACCTTATCATTTCTCCAGGTAAAAAGATGGAACCTCTTGTCATCACCCACCATATTCAATATCTGCTGATAATACTCCTCTGCCTCTGGGTCATCACTCGCCTTCTCGCCAAAACAGTATAGATGGACAAATGGCAGTTTATGTATAAATCCAGGCAGATTAAAAGCATGAATCGTAGGTTTGTGCCCCTTGGCCTTATCAAACCTTGATATAAAAATAAGGAATATCCTTCCCAAGAAAGCAGATATATCTATTTGATTCCCTTTCTCATCGAAAAATACCTCCTTACTTAATCGTTCCTCTTCTCTCTGCAGCTCCTCTAGAGAAAGGTCTTCTAATTTTACGTTTAATGGTTTTCCATACCTATCGAAGAGGCCTGCATTATTTATCCTATTCTCTATTGCCTTCAGCTCTTCTTTCTCCAAATTCGCTAATCCTACGGGAATTCTCTCTCCACGGTGGTCTACTAGCATATCATCATTCTCTAATAAGTTTCTAACATCTCTGATTTCCCCTTCGGACAATCCACGATTCTTATCATTAAACACACCAATAAACGGTCCCATAAGGGCACATAAATCCGCCCTATTCTCTCTGGCAAATTCTTCCCTATGGAAGACCACTGCCGGCACCTTATCAAGATAGCGTCTAAAATACATCCACAAATGCGGATTGACATCAACCCCACTGGTATCAATATGAATACGAACACTCTTTTTAGGTGCAGGGAGATACCTTACAAGTGGCATAGGCTGTTGATCTTCGATATGCAGAATGGTATTAGAATCCACATAGGCATCCGCCTTTACACCTGGCAACAAGTTTATCTCACTCAAGGCCCTAGCTGCCTTCTTATTCTCTCCTTCATATATTTGTATCTTTTCAGATATATCTTCAGGCAGTCTATCGCCTTGCAAGGCATTATGCCAGGTCTTGGTCACCTCAAAGAAACGCTCATCATCAGGTCTCAACACAAGCCATTCAGAAGGGATACCCAAAAGCATATTAAACGGTATCATCTGCCTGAGCATCTCTGCCACACCACCGCCCACCTTAGTGGCATTGATATGCTTTATATTTATTTTCTTTTCTCTACACATAGTCCTAAATGCCCACAGCATACGCATAACCTCTTCCGGATACATCTCAGAATACTTATTCCATATATCTTCAGGAAAGGCATCTATCTTTACTATCATCCTCTCCCGTCTTAAAAAATCCTCCCAAGTCTCAATCAAGCTACCTATCCTCAGGTTATGCCGCTTCATTTGAAGATAAGCATCATTTATCTTTTCAAGTGCAGCCTTCCTCAAATAAGCAATCAATGTATTTGTAAAATGATTTACCATTCTATTCCTGCTAGCGTAGTCTGTCCTTGCCATTCTATTTGCAATATATCTATTCGCCTTATCTAACACCCTGTACAAATCAGCATCTCTATCCGAATAGTATCTTAATATCGCTTGTCTCAAAGGAAGGCCCAGCTTTGCAAAACTATGCAGGAACTGACGCATAGCAATGATATTGGTTAACAAATGCTTCAGACTACCAAATTCCTGCGGGACATCTATTGGAGAAAAGACCATTTTAACTAATTCCCGTTCTAGTTGAATTTTCAAAAGAGCATCTCTAATATCATAAGAGAAAGGATAATAACCGTCCTCATCAAGTAACAAAGCATCATCAAAACAAATAGCATTATTTAGCTCAAAAACATCATAAGCCCCGCTTCCAAACCTAATATAAAAACCACTCCTCACCTTTGCTACTTGCTCCTCATAACCATCCACCTCAAACATAGCAAGTACATTAGACAGCTTCCTGCCCACTCCCTGCAGAATATCCATATCAGCCTCATAATTGAACAACCTTACAACTCCAGACCTATCAATTTCTGCCCGAACGATAGATCCAGTAGTATCCTTTATAGCACTGCTGCCCTTACTACTATCCAGGCAATCTAAATACTCCTCTAACCGAGCCAATGCCCTCTTTTGTATCTGGCGCACTCTTTCTCGTGTAATACCAAAATGTCTGCCTACATCATCTAGAGAATAAGAGCTCTTTTCTCCAATACCAAAACGCAATCGAAGAATCTTTTCCTCCCTGGGAGAAAGTTTTGTAAGAGCCAGTCTTATAGCCTTAGCAGTCTCTTTCTTCTCAGTCTCAGGATAAGGATCAGAGGACTGGACATCGGGGATAATTTCCATAAATGGAATTTCCTTATCATCTCCATTGTCAAAAAAGTTATCCAGAGATTCCATCTCCCAGGGAAAAGATTTCATGCGTCCCACTTCATCAAGACTAATTTTAAATTGCTGGGCTATCTCCTTATCCGTTGGATAACGTCCCTGTTTAGTTAAAAACATACGCACAAATTCATTATATTCAGGATATAATCCTTTGATTTTCAGAGGTACTTTAATAGCTCTGCCTTTATCAATCCCACGCCTAATCTGAGCTTCAATCCAATAGACTGCGTAAGTAGAAAATTGGGTCCCTCGGCGCCAATCAAACTTTCTTATTGCGATAACTAATCCCATCTTCCCATATCCAACCAGATCATCCAAATCCATCCCGGCCTTTATCCCTTGCGTTAGCCAATCCCTAGCTTTGCTATAAACCAATTTTTCATTAGCAATAACCAGCCGTTTTTCAATTGCCTCTCCAAATTTCGTATTCCTATTTACTTCAAATGCCTGGAATAGGGTCATTGCATCTGAAAAAGATAATGATTTATTCTCTGGCTTCTGCATAATATCCTTGGCCTTAGTTAATGCACAGCGGTAAGATTCTATAACTTTATTTAAAGAAGCTATCTCTTCCCTTTCTATATCACTAATAGGAGAATCCTCGAGAAGGCTTATAAGATAATCTAACAAATCCAGCATATTCGGCGTTCCATACCCAGGGAAATACTGCCAAACTGGATCAGAAAAATCTTCCTTTTGCTTATCTTTAAAGAAAGGTATATAGTCGAAAATCTCTTTATATTCTTTGAAAAATAGAAAAGGCGCAACAACTTTTAATGGGATAGAATCATAACGATTTCCGAGAAAGATACTGAGCCTCTTCCCCTGGCTATTTCTTAAAGGTTCTTCAGTCCCTGGTGTCACCAGCCAGAGTGCACTAGTTGTTTCATCTTCCTTTAAGTCTATCGTTTTAATTTCAAACCTCTGCCTTTTATTTCTCATTCTAATCTCTCGTTCAGATAAATCTAAAATAATATCCCAATCATTCTTCCTCCAGAAAGGATAAGATTGTGCAGGGGATGGAAAGGAAACATTAGTCCGAGGACAAATTACACATCTTCTACCAGATTTATCTGGATCTGCAGGTAATACATAAGGAAGATTGGCGAGATAAGAGAAAATCTCATCCAAACGCCAATACATCTTTTCTTTATTTACATCCCTGGCATTAGACGTATAAAATCTTCTATCTCTTGCATTGAAAGGTACTTTACCCTTAATAGTATTCGTACGTGTATCTATAAGTTCCCAGATAAAGAGATCCGGATCTTCTGTGTACTTAATGTTAATCTTGTATGTACCATCTATAAAATCCTGGAAAAATCTGTCTTCTGGATAACTCACGGCATAGATACCGCGATAACTGGCCTGTAAATATAATCGTATTTTGCCTCTTTTTTTCAAGCTCTTAACTGCTTTCACAAGACGCAGTTCCAACTGTTCCTGACGATTGGCAAAAAATATCCGATGTATTTGTTTTTCAAAATACCTCTTTAAATAAAAACCCGTCAGCCTATCAGGGGAAATTATCAACGGTGTTCCATCTGACAATAATAATTTTTCTCCATCTTCAGAATAACAACTACCATCATCACCTATTCTTATTTCAAAAACAACAGAAGTAGTTCCATCATTTTGCTTTTCCACCCCGCAGATTAAACGTCGATTAGGCCAATCCCCCAGTAAAAACAGCCTGCCCTCCTTTGCGGCCTTGTCTATTTCCTTTGCCCTTGGAATATTCCATTGTATACGGCCTAATGTTGTATAAACAAACCTTCTACATAGTCTAGGTTTAAAATATCTTTTTTCAGGCTTCCTTAGATGGAGGAAATGTCCATCCAAAGAAAAGAACCGAACAGATCGTAATCTACTGCCTTGCAATAGAACCTTGCAAGAAGGGTCTCTATATAGTCGGGCATCTCGCACATAAAGCCTAGCTACAACCTTCTCCTTTCTTGTAACTGCATCCTCTACAATGCAACGTATTTCTCCAAGGCTATACTTGGTATCTCCTTCATACTCACAATAAACCCTACTCTTACCACCTAACATTTCCTCAAATAGTAAACTCCTTCTGGATAAACTGAAGGTAAAAACACCTATATGAGAGAGAAAATTTTCTTTACCACTTCCATTGGTTTGCAACCTAAAATCACGCCTTACCTTAATATGTCTCCATTCAGCTGGCAACCCAGGCAATAAAAAGACATAGGTCGATTTCTTTACTTGAGAAAAATCAACTTCAGAGAAACGATGATTTAAGAGGTCAAACACAACAATTTCGTTGGCTGATCTAAAGCCTAGAACAACTTTCCCCTGAGCAAGGCTGTGGTAAATTAGATAACGAGGATCCTTAGTTAAAAAATAAAACCTTTTCTCTGATTTAGAAAAACTCACTTTAGAAGTGGCGCATCTCAAATGTCTCCACTTGACAACACCCAGATCACTATGTCTCTTTATCCAGCCATTTCTACTCCAGGAATAAGTATGTTTACCATCATCTAAGAACACTATTCGCGGCCTATTAGGATTCCTTAAACTACACTTTTCATCTGTTTCAAGAGATATCCGCAAAAATCCTGGATTCCGTATTTTAGTATCTGGAGACACTATCCAGATATCAGTATAAGGGTGTCTATTAACTTGTGCATATTCAACAAGCCTGGAGGTAGCAAAGAGGCTATCCCCTTTCCAATAACAATACTCATCTCTTTCAGTGCCAAACGTATAGCTTAAATAAGCATTAATATCCTTTATCATCATAGTCGCCCGT